>JBGVRF010000031.1:0-20610 GCA_045128175.1 Candidatus Scatosoma sp. | reverse complement strand
ATTAACCAAATTAGCTTTATTTTCACTAATATGAATTTCTTTGCCTTTCGTACTCGTCTTCCATTCTCATGAAAAACTTTTTACTATTTGCTATGCAGTTGTTAATCTTCAGTCTTTCCCTTCTCTACAGAGTCGGGGGTTGCTATCAAGTTGCGCTCTCGCAATCGACAGCTTAAACATAATACCATTATCTAAAAATAAAGTCAAGCATTTTTTTCGGGTTTTTTAAAATTTTTTTAACTTTTTTTATTTTTTTTCGAAAAAAGGAATTTTATACCTGTTTTCTCACTGTTTTTACCAAAATGCACTATAATATATAATATGTCGCGCGTACGGTACATGTGCTTGCGCAAACAAATATTTGTTAAAGGCTATATAGCAGAGAATGGTTGATTAGTGACCTATCACCCTTTTACAAGAAAAACGCAAGAAAGACAAGTGTTTTGCAAGAACGCTGCCCTCTGCAGGCGCAACCGAGCATAACACCAAGCATTTCGTAGGGGAGCGTAATCAACCAAGCGATATGATAGAGCCTTGCTAAAAAATCGATTACGATCAATGACAACCACCACAGGTCTTGCAGTTTCCGGAACATTTTTTCGGCGATCGTCCCGTAGCGGAATACATCGCGCCTGAATAATCGCGTTCGGTCTCACCACCGCAATCGGGGCAAACGACTTTATCGGTGTGGGTTTTCACAAGCTCGTCAAAACGCTTGCCGCAATTTTTGCATTTGTATTGTAAAAAAGGCATTGTTGTATTATCCTCGTTTTGGTATTATTCTTTTATTATACCCCTTCCGCAACGTTTTTGCAATCGTTTTTCGTTACAAAATCACCTTTCCGCTTAAAAAACTATCGAAAAATCCGTACGCATCCACGCCCGTTTTTTCAAAGCTTCCGATCAGCGTGCCAGGCGAAGCGATCGTAAACGCATTGTCCGCATAATACCGTTTTAACGAAGCAAAAAATTTTTTATCGCCGACGCTTTTGCGCAAAGTATCGAACATTACCAACGCCTTATCGTAGGAAAGGCAACGGTATTCGTAATCGCTGAGATATTCTTCCAAATGCCGCGTCATGCGCGTGTCGGTGCGCCCCAGTACGCTACCATAAACGTCATAATAGGAGCGATATTCTTTCAGCGCTTCCGATATCAAGGCTTCGCGCGTATAACCGTACTTTTCATATTCCTCGAAAAAAGCAAGAGCCGAATATTCGGCCAAGCCCTCGTCCTGCCATGCGTTTTCGATCTGGTCGCTGCCAACCACCCCATACCACCATTGATGCGCCGTTTCATGCGCAATTACATGCGCCCGAACGTTTTTATCCAAAACGTCCGAAATCATCGACAAACCGGGATATTCCATTCCACCGAAGCAAAAGCCTGTTTCCGCGACCGTATACTGCTCGTAAGGATATTCCCCAAACGTCTTTTCGTAATACTCGAAAGCTTCCTTCGCAACAGCGAGACTGTCTTGCGGAGTCTCGTCCGCATAATAGTAATACGCGACGATTTTCCCGTTTGTTTCCGAGGTTAGGATCTGATACTTTTCCGAAGCGACCAAAGCAAAGTCTCGCACCTTCGTCGCGTACATGGTATACTCCTTTTTACTTTCCAGGGCGCGTTCGGCCGTTATTTTACCCGTCGAAGCGACAAGGTATTCTTTGGGTAATTGAAGAATCACCTTAAAATCGGCGCACTCTCCGTAAAAGGGATCCCCGTCCGAATAATACACGGTTTCACGGAATCCGCCGTCTTTAAATCCGCAAAGGATCGGAAAAAAGTTTCCAAGGTTGACCGCGTTCTCGGTGATTCCCGTGCGATGATTTACAGACGCAAGCTTCGTCATAAAGCCTATATCCAACACTACTTTATCGCCCGGGAAAAGCGAATGCTCCAAAAAGGCACACAGAACGTTTTCATCTTCACCCGTCACTTCCCAATTTTTGACGCCGTTAACACTGGACACGACCATTTCCCCGTAGCTTTCGCCGTCATAATACGCACTGCTTTCATAAATCTCTGAGACGGGTTTATACAGCGCGTCGCGACGGTAGGCGTTGGGATACAGCTGAAATTTTAAAACGGACAACTCGTTTTCGGTTGTATTCTCGAACGTGACTTTCTCCGCGCCCGTCAACATGCGGTTTTCGGGAGAATATTCTACGGTGATCTCATATCTGGTGGCCACCTTTACGTCTTTTTTACAGCTTGCGAAGCAAGAAAACATCAAAGCCGTACAGATGAAAACCAATAAAACACTCAGCCTTTTTCTCATAGCAACACCTCTCCCTGATTTTTTAACCGTAGCAGGGTATTGTATGCAATGACAATAAGAATTATGTATCAAACGACGGTCAAAAACAGAGTTTCCGACCGTCAAACAGTTTTTTACTTTTCTTCCAGCGTGAGATACGTTGCAGGATCCACGTTTTTATTATTTTTCAAAATTTCAAAATGCAAGTGTGCGCCGTCCTTATATTCGTCGCCGTTTGCCTCCGCAACCGTTGCGATCACGTCGCCTTTCGCCACTTTATCGCCAACTTTCAATCCCTCTGCTTCCATCACGAACCGATACACCGTTTTAAGCCCATCGCCATGATTGACGACGATCTCCGTACCCGACAACAGGTCGTCTTTATAAATGCTCTCCACCGTGCCCGCATCCACGGCATACACTTCCGTGCCTACCGTAGCGGTAAAATCTATCCCTACGTGCTCATAGTACGCATTCAAGGTCTTATTGTGAAAAAAGCCGTACTCGTTGCTTACCGCGACCGTTTCCAAAGGCATGATCATCCCTTCGGGGAGTACGATAACGGGATCGTCGCTACCGCTATCTTCGGGTGTGGAGTCGACAGACGCAGAAATATTCGAGGAATTGTTTCCCGCCTGATTATTGACGTTACCGCTGTTCGTGATTGCAACCGCGACGATGACGATCGCCACCAGCACCGCCGCACAACCGATAGCAGTCAACAGATAGAACCTCTTTTCCTTGTTCATCGCCTTCCAGCTCCAGCGACGGCTTTTTTTCTTTTCGTTGCTGTTTTGTTCTTTCATTGTTTTAAATCCTCCGAAAATTCGATTTTGTATGTAAATTTTTTCCGCTGTCGACCTCTTTTATACTTGATCGGACGAAATTTTTTAATACGGTTTTGAATACGTATTATATTAATAGCCATCAAAGATGATTGGACTGCCCAAGGTACCCATGTCTGCGTTCACCGCGATATGCAGGTTGATTTTTCGCCCTGCGACCACCACGTAATCGGACCATCTCTCGGTATACGCATAAAAGGAAATAACGCCGCCAACCTCTTCCCGAAGAAATATCTTCGCATCGTATTCTTCCGCAAGCTTGTTTGCGATCGCCTCAGCAGAAAGCCCGTTCGTTCGAAAACGGACGCTCTCTCCACGGATGCGAAAAATATCGGAAAAACACAGCGTTTGTTTTCTCAACCCCTGTGAGGAAGCAGAATCCAGATAAAAAGTCCGTTCCCCTTCGATTGCCGAAAAACGACAAACGTTCAGTCCCGCGACAAGCACAAACGTTGCAAAAACAAGCGCGATTGCTATCCATGTTTTCAGGACGCTCATTATTTTCCATACCGCGATCCGTTGTTTTCGCATAAAAAAATCCCTCCGCAATGCCCCGCCGAGCGGGGATCGTGAAAGGATTATTGACTTGATATTCGTTTTTTATACGTGCAAATTTCAGAAATACATATCCGAGAGTCACGAAAAAGTCGCAAGCAAAAGCTTGCCCTTACTTAAAAGCCGCCGAGGACCTCGCCGCCGAGCAAGTGGATATGCAAATGATGCACGGTCTGACCGCCGTTTTCGCCTTGGTTGATAATGACGCGATAGCCGTCCTGTAAACCAAGCTGTTCTTCCAACGTCGGAATAACCTTAAAACAATGCTTCACGAGCTCCGCCCTCTCGTCGTCCATTTCGGACAGTAATGCGAAATGAGTTTTGGGAATACACAGATAATGCAATTTTGCCTTCGGCTCGATATCGCGGATCACGATCATTTTATCATCCTCATACAGCCTCGGCGAAGGGATCTCCCCTGCAACGATCTTACAAAAAATACAGTTTTCCATAATTTTTATCTCCTTTGGCCTTACGGCAAGTTTTTAAAATTTCAGAATGGGAGAAGCGAGTACGCCGTCCCTAAAAAGCCGTTCAACGCATACCTGTGTGGGGCGTTTTTCCATTTCACCCTCCACGTAAACACGAATATAATTTTCGGAATATCCTTCCGTATACCCGTCGATACAGTTTTCGGGTACCGTCTCCAACACTGCACCGATAAACCGTCTAAGATATTTTTCCTTTTCTTCGGCACCTTTTTTTAAAAGCCGTTCGACTCGCTCTTTCTTGACCGCCGCAGGTAATTCTTTATACTTTTTATACGCGTTCGTTCCCTCGCGCGGAGAATACGGAAACGCATGGATCTGCGAAAATCCCGCTTCTTCCACAATCCGTATCGAATCGAGGAAATCTTCCTCCGTTTCCGTCGGAAATCCGACGATGATATCCGTCGTAATCGCCGCATTCGGGAACGCCTTATAGATCATCGCACACTTTTCCAAATACTCTGCGCGAGTATAATGCCTGTTCATGCTTTTCAGCACTTTATCCGAACCGCTCTGCAAAGACAAATGAAACTGCGGAGCAAACCGTTTGACGGATCTTGCCGCCTCCAAAAAACGCTCGGTGATCAGGCTGACCTCCAACGATCCCAGACGAATACGCGTTTCTACATTCTTTATCGCCAACAGCAGATCGGCAAGATCGCGCCCCTCTTCGTCTTTATATTCCGATACGTCGATGCCTGTGATCACCGTTTCCTGCGCCTCACTCGCCAAAATTTCCGCCACGGCGCTCTCCAATCGCCTCGACCTGCTGCGACCACGCAAATAAGGAATGATACAGTAGGAGCAAAAACGGTTGCAGCCGTCCTGGATCTTGACAAAATTGCGGGTTTTTAGACACTCGGGCAAAGGCATCTCTTCATACGTTTTGTCGTCCCCGCCCACACTCACCGTACAACCCGTTTTCGACAAGCCTTCCGCTGCAATCTCCAGCACTCGATTTTTCCGTCTTGCGCCCGTCACCGCATACACGGTACCCCCCTTCGCGGAAAAAGAGGTCGGATTTTTCTCGGACGCACAACCACAAATAATGATCCTCGCCTGCGGATTGCATTTGATCGCTTTCCCCACAGTCTGTCGGCTTTTACGCTCCGCCTCCCCCGTCACCGCACAGGTATTGATGACGTACAGATCTGCCGTTTCCATTTCACGTGAAACACAATACCCCATATCCTCCAAACCACGGATGATGGACCCGCTCTCCACGTCATTAACCTTGCAACCCAGGGTATACACAACCGCTTTCATCGAAGTTCCCCCAAAGAAAACATGACCACGGAGGTGAGCGCCACAGCCGCGGTCTCTGCGCGCAAAATACGCTTTCCCAACGATATCGACGCGTAGCCCAAAGAGGAAGCGGACTCTTCTTCCGCCCGCGAGAAACCGCCTTCGCTGCCAATCACGATTGCCGTCCGCCCCGAAAGCGTAGCGATATCCGTCTTGCTTTCGGTTGCAAATTCACAAGCAAACAGCTTATTCTCATACCTGCCCCCTGCGTTTAACGCTTTTTCCAAGGTATCGTAATATACGACTTCGGGCGCAGTTGCGCGCAAACATTGCTTTGCAGCCTCTTTTGCGACCTTATTCAAACGCTCCAATTTATTTACGTTCATATACGCGGAGGAAAATTCCGAAGAAAATACTCCTATCTCTTTTACGCCTAATTCCACCGCTTTTTGCACGATGAATTCGTTTTTGTCCGCGTTTTTCAGATACCCGAACAAAAGACAAACGTCCGTTGCCGCTTCCCGTTCGCCAACCTCTTCCCGTACCACGTTCAAAAGCATACGTTTTTTCTCCACCGAAGCCACCACTGCGGTGTATTCTTTCCCACTGTTGTCCAGCAAGATCACCTCCGCACCGACCCCGATGCGAAGCACGTTTTTCGCGTGCTCAAATTCTTCTCCCGTCAACTCGGTCACCGTCTCGGTCTTATCCACAAAAAAACGCTTCAACGCAGACATGGTACCCTCCTTTTTTAATGTCTCGAAAAAATTCAAGCCTTATGCTTCAATACAAGCGCAAACCATTCCCCTTTGCGCCGCTCGAAAACGATCTGCATACCGACTGCTTCATACGCCGCTTTTACCATTTCCAAACGGCTTTCGATGATACCGCTGAGAATGAGTATGCCGTCCTTTTTCAGATTTTTGGGAATAGACGGCGCAAGCATCTTAAGGACCTCACCCGTGATATTTGCCATCATGACGTCCCCTTGCACGTCCGTATTTTCCAGCAAATTCGAGTGCGCAACTACCGTCTGCTCCGCAACACCGTTCAACTTACTGTTGTGCAACGAGCTTTCTACCGCGATCGGATCGATATCCGTCAGATACGCCTTCGCCGCGCCCAGCTTGATTGCGGAAATACCGAGGATCCCGCTGCCGCAACCGACGTCGATGCATACGGATTCCGGCGTGATATATTCTTGCATCAGCTCCACGCACATGGAGGTCGTCTCATGCTCGCCCGTACCGAACGCCATGTTCGAATCGAGCAAAACCACGTGTTCGTGGGGGGCGGGCGCGTAATCAATCCATTCCGGTACGACCACAATTGCGCCTAAATGAATGGGGCGAAAATGTTTTTTCCACACGTCGATCCAGTCGTCGCCGTCCACAAGCCGCTTTGTATCCTCCAGAGTTCCGAACGGGATCCCACCTTCGGACAGTGTTTTCGCGTTGTCAATGTCCTGCAGGATAGAAGAAACAATCTCGTCCGCAACGTCCTCCGCGACGTAACATTTCACCAGCACGTCAGAGGGCTTATCCTCGGTCAGTTCGTCGTCCAGATAATCCCAATAAGTCGTCTCTTTTGCCGTCTGCAAAGCGATGATATCCGCGCGGTCGCAGATCGTCACGCCGTAATTGGTATAATTCCACATAATATCCGAGATGATCTCGCTCGCCTCGGTAGTGGTATGGATCGTCAATTCAATATATTTCATAGCAGTTTACCTCACGATCTCTATTATACCACGCCACGCGCAGAAAGTCAACGATTTCCTTGCTCTCCGCTGTCCTTTCCGTCAACGCCTTCTCCGGCGATCTTCTCCGTTTCGGCGTTGGGGATATTTTTCAATTCTTCCAGCGAGTCGTTTATCTTTTTCAGCGTTCGGACTATCTGATACGGTTTCAACGCCTTTATATTATTCACGTAATAGACCGCGTTCAGATCTTCTATATCCATTTCCCTCGCCGTTTTTAAAAGCCGTTCCCTTTTCTCTTTTAAAGCCTCCACCGCCAGAGAACCGCCTTCCGCCACGTCGAATTTTTTAATTTCATATTCCATATTTTTGAAATAGGTTTTTAACCTCGGCATTCCTTGGAAAATTTACTCCACTGTCAGTTGTTTTTTCATAAATTACCTCCTTTTTTATACGAATATTATAACGTATTTTGAAAGTTTTTTGTTTAAAAATCATAAATATGATTTGCATGAAGCAATCGTTTTCAAAGCTCTTTTCAAGATCATACATATATCGATAACAATCCTTTGCAATGGGAATTGGATTGCTTTTACGTTGAATAACACAAAAAATCCCGCCGACGTCTGTCGACAGGATTTTTATTCGCGTTTTATCTCAAACAAAATGATATTTCTCGTTCAGTTTCTCAAAGATCAGATCGGCGATCCCCTCGCCCCCGTAATTCTCCGGGTGCCGTTCGAAAGACGCCAGCTCTTTATATTCCTCGCTACCGTTTACCGCGCCTTTAATGAACTCTACGCATTTGTCTGCATTAAAGCACCTCTTTGCGCTGCCTACTTCCGATACGTAATGCTCTGCGATCAGTCTTTCGATCGTGTTCGCGGAATGTGTAACGAGAATGGGTACGCCGAAGAAAGTCGGCTCCATCAGCCCGTTACCGCTCTTGCCCAAATACAGGTCGGAAGCGGCGATCAGCTCCAATGCGTTTTCGGCAAACCCGAACGGATGTAACGCGGTGTTCCCTCTGCTTTCAAGCTTTTGCAACCGCTCGTACAGCTCGGGATTTTTTCCACACACAGCAATAACATTGATAGGCAAATCTTCGTCGCGTAGCATTTTATAAAGCTGCTCCATCATGCCTACGCCATAACCGCCGTCCGTCAGATACACGGTAAAACGGTCCTCAATTCCAAGCCTTGCGCGGAGCTCTTTTTTGTCCTTTTCCACTTCAAATGCGGCTTGCCGTATCGCCAGCGGCGCCAGCTTGAAATTGTCGTCATTATACCGTCTTTTAAACTTTCGCGCCCTTCTGTATCCCTCGGGCATAGCGATCATGCTGAAATCGGACGGATAACGAAACAAGGCATTGGCGTGCGCGTCGGGCACGTATACCACCGTATACGGCTTTTTCTGCATTTTTTCCGCATAATAATTAGTCGCCCAATGCGTACTGACCACAACGTCGGGCGCAAGCTTCTCCATATAACGCATACTATCTTGATATGCTCCGCGCGTGACCTTCTCCATAACGAACCAACTGGAGATCTTCGCCCCCCAAAAATTCATCAAGAAAATGTTCCACTGCGCATATAAATGGTTTTTATTATAACGACGCACCTCGTTACAGCATCTATCCTCGAATTTTTTCATAGGCAAACTGCCGCTTTCCTTGAAAAAATTACTTCTTATCACTTCGCAATACTGCCCGTACTTCTTTTCAAAAGCGTCGCAGATCGCGCGTTCCGTCATAATATGGCCGAAGCCAGCCTCCACAAAAGCAAAAACCACTCTCGGTTTCCCCATGTCGTTTCCTCCTTTGAGTAAGTTCGTATCCTTTTTATGATACTCTTTTTCTTTTCCTTAATTATATAACTATCTTTCGTCCATGTCAAGTATTTACGTGCAATTTTCGCCATTTTCAAAGTAATATTGCCGATCAGCGACGTCTTTACGCAGACGAAAAACGAACTCAACGCATACCTGGTAGTCTCCTTTAACGAAACGGCACTAAAAAAGCAAGCGCCAGGCTTGCTTTTTTCTCACTTGCCAAACGGCTTTTCACCGTACAAAGCTTCTACGTTGTCCGAATAGCGCTTCATTCTGTCATACTGCTTAAGCTCTACGTCCTCATCCCAATTTTCCAATTCTTTTTTCTGCGATCTGGAAAGCTTGGTCGGCACCTCTATCAACACACGCAAGATTAAATTCCCCGTACCGCGAGCTGATCTGATACCCTTGCCGCGAATGGTGAATATTTGCCCGTTCTGCGTCCCTTCGGGGATAGAAAAATCGAATGTTTCATCAATAGTCGGCACCTTTACCGTACCGCCAAGCGCGGCAGTTTTAAAGGAAATAGGCAGATCGATACGAAGATCGAACTTGTCGCGGGCAAAGATCTTATGCGGTTCGACGCGGAACACAATGATCAGATCGCCGGGAACTCCGCCGTTCGGTGCCGCCTGCCCGAATCCCTTTTTCTTCATATAGCTGTTCGTGTCCACGCCTGCGGGAATGTCCAGCGTGACCGTCGTTTCCTTCCGCACCGAGCCCTTCCCTTTACAGTCGGG
Source organism: Candidatus Scatosoma sp. (assembly GCA_045128175.1). Classification (GTDB taxonomy): domain Bacteria; phylum Bacillota; class Clostridia; order Christensenellales; family Borkfalkiaceae; genus Scatosoma. The sequence goes on along the minus strand of JBGVRF010000031.1, from coordinate 10,948 downwards.
ACATTTTTCTTTTATGGTGCGACCGGTCCCCGAACAATCCGGACAAACACCCTGACGGATCGTGCGTCCGAACATCGTGTTTTGTACCTGTTGCACAATTCCTTTCCCTTGACAGCGCGAACAGGTGCTGTACTCCGTACCGTTTTTCGCGCCCGTCCCTTTACAAGCCTCGCACGGTTCATTTCGGGTATAGGTAAACGTCTTTTTACATCCCTTCGCCGCGTCCATAAACGAAAGCGACATTTCGCGCTGGATATCCTCACCGACCTGTGACCGCGCCGATGCTCGCGCGCCGCCACCACCGAATCCGCCGCCGAAAATACTGCTGAAAATGTCCGAAATATCCTCAAAACCGGCTCCACCGCCGCCAAAGCCACCAAAACCGCCGCCAAAACCGCCCATACCGGGATGCTCCAGCTCATAATCGTACGCCGCGCGCTTCTGTTCGTCCGACAACGTTTCATTCGCCTCGTTGATTTCCTTGAACTTTTCCGCCGCTTCCGCATTGTCGGGATTGCGGTCGGGATGATATTTCATCGCCAGTTTACGATACGCCGACTTGATCTCTTGCGCAGTTGCTTTTTTGTCTACGCCGAGTATTTCATAATAATTTTTCTTCTCTGCCATGATTTTTCCTGTCTCCATTCCCTCTTTCCTCCGCGCGAAAGCGAAAAAAAGGGGGGATAGCGTTTACGGGTCTGACCGTAAGCCAAACCCGATTACACGCTTTTTTACATATTTGCGCTACCCAGGTATGCGATGAGCGCAAATTTCAATTATTCTTAACGACTTGATTACTGATGGAATTCGGTGTCACCATCGCCTGCACCGCCGTTCGGATCCATGTTGGGCGCAGCGCCGCCGTTTGCCTGATACAGCTTCGCAAATACGGGCTGAACGTCCTGCATCAGCTTTTCATAAGCCGCTTTGATGCGTTCGTCATCGTCCGATTCCAGCTCTTTCTTCGCCGCGTCTACCGCCGCCTGAAGCGCCGCTTTATCGTCCTCGGAAAGCTTATCGCCTGCTTCGTTCATCGTCTGTTCCACCGAGAATATCATACCGTCGAGCTTGTTCTTATTGTCGACCTTTTCCTTTCTCTTCTTATCTTCTTCCGCGAACTGCTCCGCTTCCTTGACTGCCTTTTCGATCTCTTCGTCCGAAAGGTTGGTAGAGGAAGTAATGGTGATATCCGTAGACTTGCCCGTACCTTTATCCTGCGCGGTTACGTGCACGATACCATTCGCGTCGATATCGAAGGTGACTTCGATCTGCGGAATACCGCGACGAGCGGGCGCGATTCCCGAAAGCATGAAGTTGCCCAGCGTCTTGTTGTCTTTACAGAATTCACGTTCGCCCTGCAATACGTGAATGTCAACGCTCGTCTGGTTATCTGCTGCCGTCGAGAAGATCTGGCTCTTCTTTACGGGAATAGTCGTATTTCTGTCAATAATACGGGTAAACACGCCGCCGAGGGTCTCGATACCCAAGGACAGAGGGGTAACGTCGAGAAGGAGCACGTCCTTTACCTCGCCCGTCAGAACGCCGCCCTGCACCGCAGCTCCGATCGCAACGCATTCGTCGGGGTTGATGCCCTTGAAGGGTTCTTTGCCGGTAACCTCCTTCACCTTCGCCACAACGGCGGGCATACGGGTCGAACCGCCGACAAGGATCACTTTGTCGATATCGCTGTACGACAGTCCTGCGTCGCGCATAGCCGCGCGCATCGGCTCTACCGTTCTGTTGAGAAGATCCGCCGTCATCGCCTCGAATTTCTGCTTCGTCAGCGTGACGTCGAGGTGCTGAGGGCCCTCCGCGCTCATGGAGATGAAAGGAAGGTTGATATTCGTCGAAGTCATCCCCGACAATTCGATCTTCGCCTTTTCCGCCGCTTCCTTCAAACGTTGCATCGCCATCTTGTCTTTGGACAGATCGATCGCGTGCGATTTTTTAAATTCGTCTACGAGATAAGAAATGATCTTGTTATCCCAATCGTCGCCGCCGAGCTTGGTATCGCCGTTGGTCGCAAGCACTTCGAATACGCCGTCGGAAATTTCCAAAATAGAAACGTCGAACGTACCGCCGCCGAGGTCGTAGATCATGACCTTGCCGCCCTTATCTTTGTCGAGGCCGTACGCAAGCGCCGCCGCCGTAGGCTCGTTGATGATACGAAGAACGTTCAACCCCGCAATCTTACCAGCGTCCTTGGTCGCTTGACGTTGGCTGTCGGAGAAGTATGCGGGACAGGTGATGACTGCCTCCGTGACCTTCTGACCGAGGTATGCTTCCGCATCCGCTTTGAGCTTCGAAAGGATCATTGCGGAAATTTCCTGTGGAGAATAATCTTTATCGTCGATCTTTACTTTATAATCGGATCCCATATGACGTTTAATGGAAATCACGGTCTTATCGGGGTTTGCGACCGCCTGACGCTTTGCCGCCTGCCCGACAACACGGGAACCATCCTTTTGGAACGAAACGACGGAAGGGGTTGTTCTGGATCCTTCTGCATTTGCGATAACGACGGGCTCGCCGCCTTCCATAACTGCTACACAAGAGTTTGTAGTACCAAGGTCAATACCAATAACTTTACCTGCCATAATAAAATTCTCTCCTTTGCCGCTTCCCGCGGCCGATGTTTTTATTTACATTCTATATGTAACCAACGCCCGCTTCCGTTAAACAAAAATTTACAAAAAAATTTTCAAGGAATTTTATAATTTTCTTATTTTTATAATAAGGAAAGGCGAATAGAAAAACAGCGGAGCCCTTATCCATCAAACTCCGCCGTTATTTTCTTTGTTCTGCTTGTCAATCGCGATACCACGCATAGTGCAAATACGTATTTAGCAGATAGTTTGCTACCGTTGCAGGATCCGTCAATTCCGTCGCCTTCAACACAAAAGTCCCCTCCGTCCTTTCCACCGTCCAATCGGCAGGTGCTTTAAAAATTACGTATGTCAACCCCGAACAGTACTGAAAAGCGGACGCACCGATCTTCATCACACTTTCAGGCAAGATCACTTCTTTAAGGTTCGCGCAATTCGCAAACGCATACTCTCCTACCTCCGTCACCGTTTCGGGCAGAGAAAAGCTTTGCGCCGTTTGACCTCCTGCATATTTGATCAACGTCGTACCCGTTTTGTTATAAAGGTTACCGTCAATCGAAGAGAATTTTTCGTTGCTTTCGCTGACAGTAATATTTGTCAACGCATACGCGTACAGAAAAGTCGACCAATACACATTTTTTACGCCCGCGCCCAGCTTCACGTTCGTTAAGCTGTCGCAATAGGAAAACGACCACGCGCCGACCGTCGTTACGGGATCCCCAACGACCACGTTGATCAGCAGATCGCTGTCGTAAAACACGCCTTCACCGATAACCGTCACCGTTTCTCCCGTGTAAATACTTTTCAGATTGTCACAGTTTGCAAACGCGCCTTCTTCTAGTTTTTCCACGCCGTTTGGAACGGTAAACGAAGTTACGGTCTTTCCGCCTGCGTATTTCACAAGCGTCTTTCCGTCCTTACTGTACAAATTGCCGTCTATCGCCTTAAAAGCCGTATTCTTTTCATCTACCGCGATTTTACTTAAACGGCTATTTTTCAAAAACACATTTTCGCACAACCAATCGACATTTGCCATATCCGAGCAAATTTTCGTTACGGAAGCGGGTATCCGAAGAGAAGTTATCTGATCGCAACGCCAAAACGCGCGCGTATAAATATAGGTAACGCCGTCGGGAACAACCAGCTCTGTTTCCGTCCCTACGTAATCGACAAAATATTTTTCCTCACCGCCGTCAAAGAGTACGTACCCGTTTTCGTCCGTAGACAACTTACTTCCGCCCTCTTCGCGGTATACGTTTTTCGCATATTCCGCCACAGAACCGTATCCGTCGCTTCCGCAAACGATATCCAACACCGATTTGTTGCATATCTCTATCAGCTTTCTACAGGAACTGAACGCCAATATTTGAATATCCTTCACAGCATATCCCAGCGTAACAGACGTCAGATTGACGCACTCGCAAAAAGCGCCGCTTTCGATCGTCGTTACCGTATCGGGGATCACCAAGCTCGTCAACTGCTCCTCTCCCCAAAACGCATGACTGTCGATTGTCGTCACAGGCAAACCCTCGTACGTATGCGGTATGACGATATCCCTTTCCGTCACTCTGCCCAGACCTCGCACCTCATACGACGCGCCGTCCGCGTTTTTCCGGAAACTGAAAGCGTATCTATCCTCGATCCTCCACTTCGCGTACAGCGTTATGTCCCGCGGCGCCGTTTTTAATGTGTCCGCCGTGACCGAAGTCTGATAGTCCTTCTCCGCATACCAACCGTCGAAAAGATAATATTCTTTTTTCAACGCAGGCAAAGAGATCGTGGCGCCATAGACGTACTCTGTCGTATATCCGCCGTTCACCTCCCCTCCGCCGAAGTCGTACGCCAGCGTATATTCGATCGGCGTCCATTTTGCATACAGCGTCAGCGTTGCGGGTTCTTCAATCAGCTTCGCCGCGTCCGCTTTCACCTTAAAAAGCCCGTCTATATACCAGTCATTAAATACATGGTATGCCCGTTCCACGATTGGGAAGGTCACGTTTTCCCCTCGAATGTACTCCGTCGTATATCCGCCGTTCGCTTCGCCGCCACCTAAATCGTACGACAGCGTATGTATCTTTTTATACGTCACCCTAACGGTAACCGCCTCCGCAGGCATCATCCCTTCCACTTTCTCCGTATCGCAGCGATACCCCTCTAAACTCGGCGAAACGATCCCGTAAGGATCTCCGTAATAAAATCCGTCGGCGTTACAATAACTCTCGAACGCCTCCGCGCCGTCCTCGTAAACGTAATTTATCGTCAACAGATACGGATGCACCAACCGCTCGTCCAGCCATTGTGCATACAATGCATATTCCTTATTTTCATCCGTGAACGCATACATGGGTACGTCGATCAGTTCTCCGTTGTAGCTCCACCCCACAAACACGTACCCGTCTTTTTCGAGCTCAGGAAGCTCGGCCGTCACTTTATACTCGCTTTCCACGTTCACGCTCTCCTGCAACAAAGGCGAACCTTCCTCGTCGTAAAACGTCACGGGAATATCGATGACGTTCCAACGCGCCACCATACGTGCGGAAACGTTTACCTCCTTCCAAACCTCCAACGATCTTCCCTTTTCATCCGTATACCGTTCGCCGTCATCCGCCCCGAAATACCCTAAAAAACGATACCCTTCCCGTGTGGGAACGTCCGCCTCAAACCTCTCGAGAAAGCAAATATTTTGCGTATATCCTTCGCTTCCCGTTGCGGCAAAATACACTTCGCTGCAAAGAAAGCTGTTTTTTAACAGACCGTCCTTCAACGTTTCGTTGTAGACCGCAACAAAATATGAACCGCACAAAATTCCCAACGCCGCAAGCCCTGCCCCAACGGAAACGCATGCTCTCACAGTGCGTTTTTTATCGTAATATCTTTTCTCCAGCTTGTACACACCCGCGTTAGAGAGCTTTTCCTGCTGCTCCAAGGTCAGTGCGCGGTACGCCTTTTGCGCGTTTTTAAAAGTCTTTTTTCTTTCTTTCCGATCACATTTCGGATGGATCCGCCCGATCGCCGTTTCCGCGTCGTGTATCCTCTTTATCTCATTGTACGCTCTCTCCGCGTTCAAAAGCTTATACTCGTCCACGCCGCGTTTTTGTTCTTTAGACAATCCGTCGAATTTCCGTCTCGCCTCCTTGATCTGCGCCTCGCTGTCCACGGTAACGGCGCCTATGTTTTCGATCGACTTCTGTACGAGTGCCATTGCTTCGAAATTCGCCTTTTCCTTCCTTCCGCAAGCCTCTACCGCCGCCCTTTCCACTACGTTCAGCCAATGCCTGCTGCCGTCGTGACAGATCGCTTGCGTAGTCCGTAATTCACGAACCAGATCGGTCGGGTCGATCTTGCCGCACACCGTACGGATGACCTTTTCTTCCCCTTCCTTGATATATTGAGCGAACCGCTTCCACTCGTTTTTCACCCAAGCCGCTTTGACGTGTTCCTCCGAATCCGCCAGCACAAGCATCAATTTTGCGCTTCTGAGTGCCGAATAGATGTGCGGTTCCCAATCTTTATTGCTACCTTCCAACGTTTTTTCCGCAAAGAATACGTTCAGCTTGCGTTCCGACGTTAATCTTTCATAGATCTCACGCCCCCACGCCGCCTCCTTTGTATCCGTTCTACCGTCGCTTTCCTTTCTTTTATAGCAAATAAACACGTCATAAGGCGGGATCGTTTTCATTACCTTGGCGATCTTCCGTCTTAACGTTTCCAGTTCTTCAGCTTGTTCCTTTTGTTGCGTTATCAACGATCTGTAATACGCACATTGCGGAATAGGGATCTCCCGAAAGCGATAACAGGTCGGCAGATATCTGTCGCCGTCCTTATCCTTTTCGTATCGTATCCCGTAAAAGGAAAGCAACGCACCCCAGTTTGCCTCCGACGAAGCAGGCTCTTCCTCCAATACCAGCTCGTATTTCTCCAATGCGTCGTCAAAATAATAATTCAATCTTTCATCATTCCCGCTGTTCAAACGGAAAGCCGTTTTTTCGGAAACATAGTTTTCAAACCAATAGGACGTAGCGCAATGCCTGCAACGCCAAAGCTTTCCCTTTTCCTGCGCCAACTCCCCGCCGCAGACCGTACATTTTAAAATGTTTTTTTCCATCTCCGACAACCTTTTCCTTACTTATGTTTTCTGCTTTATATTGTACCACAAAACAAAGCGCAGTGTCAACCCTTCCGTAAAACTTCCCGTCATTTATAAAATGACAATTATTTAAAATAAAAAGCGCGAAAGCCAGACCATACCGCTCCCGCGCCTTTTTTTCTTTTTCAGATCAACCGTGTTTTCCCGAGCCTTCGTTGCCTTTATCGCCGTCTTCGCCCTTTTTACCGTCCTCCGTTTCTACAGTTGCGGCACCTTGCTTGACGATATTACCTTGGATTGCAACGCCCCCTGCTCCGCCAAGTCCGCCGTCGCCGCCTTGACCGCCGTTGGTGCTGGCCCAAACATACCACGGCTGACCGCCGTCGCCACCTTTGCCTCCATCACCGCCGTTGCCACCGTCACCACCGTACAAATATACGGAACAGCCGCTCGCTATATTTAAAGAAGTACACTTCACGGCAGACGCGCCTTGTCCGCCGTCGCCACCGTCGCCGCCGTCCGAGCCGTCTGTCGCCGCTTGTCCGACGACCGCAGTTGCGTTCTTCCCGTTACTGCCCTGCGCTCCTGTCGCGCCGTTACCGCCAAAGCCGCCGCGCGCGATTAATACACCTTTTTGCACCTCAATCGAATCGGCAACGATACCCGTTCCGCCCTTCGAACCCGCCATACCTTTGTCCACGTTTTCCGTCCAACCGTCGTCGCCGTTGCCGCCGACCGTTTCCAACGTTACCCCGCCTGAGATCGCCAACGAGCTGACCATGACCCCGATTCCGCCGTCATAATCGCTTGCGCAACTATAATCGCCTGCGCCGCCTTCCACAAGCAATTTTGCCAACGAATTGCCACTGACGGTCACGTTGCAACCCGTTCCGTTAAGAGCAGTACAACCGATCCCCAACGCCTTCATTGCGCAATCGCCGTAAATCTTCAAAGACAGATCCATACCGTCGCATCCGATAAGCGCCAACGCCGCGCCGAACGCCTCCGTGCCTACCCCCTGCAAATAGCCTTCATAATGAAAATTTTTCATCGACAAGGTCAACGCCGAGTCCGCAAAATTTTCCACCAGGATCGCCGTGTCTGTAAAGGTCTTGCTTGCACTGCCAACAAACGCGATCTCTTTTACCGTGTTCGTCACCTCGATCTGTTTCCCGACAAGGTTCGTTTCATTCGACCAATCGACAATAAAACGGTTATTTATCCCGATTGCACCAATGGAAGAGGGCGTTTCCAATACCGATTTGTAGCAAACCGCCAAATCCCACTTCGCGTACAACGTTACGTCTTTTGGCGAAGCCTTTAAAGCGGAAACGTTGAGCGCCGTTTTAAACCCGACATCCATATACCAGCCACGGAAATAGTTAAACTCCGAATACTTGCTATATTCACACATAGGGATGACAATTTCGTCCCCTTTTCCGAAAGTCGTCGTATAGTTGCTTCCGGCCACTCTACCCCCGTTGGGCTCATACGTAATGGTATACTGCACGGAGGTCCATTTCGCGTACAGCATCACGTCCTTTCGGATCACCCATTTTCCATCTTTGAGATACCCCGTCACGTCGCTGTAAGGAATACCGCCGTTGCCGGAAACCGCGGCGCCATCGTTGCAATCCGGGCTGTAATACCAGCCGACAAAAGTATATTCTTTCGCCGTCGGCGTTGGCAGATACGTTTCGGCATTATACACGATCTGCGTGGTTTCGAAAGAAAACGTCGGCGTTTCGCCCAGCCCGCTCGTATTCAAATCGTACGAGATCGTATGGAGTTCCGGCGTATACGTCACCGTTTCCGTCACGTCCTCCGTCAACGTCCCGCTCACCGCCGTTTTATCCGCTGTATACCCGTCCAGCGCAGGACTCGTCACGCTGTACTCTGTGCCTTCGACGTAAACCGCTGTAAAGCATTCGGGCGGTGTGGAGCCGTCGCTCATTACGTAATTCACCGTCACCGTATACGTCTTGCGATAGATCACCGTCACGGTGAGCTCGCTGTTCGGCATCACCCCCGCCACCGATTCTTTGTCCGGCTCGTATCCCTCCAGCTGGGGCGAAGAAACGGAATAACTGCTTTCCCAATAAAAATCCGTTTCGTTGACGTACGGATCGAACGCCTGCGAACCGTCCGCAAAGAGATACTTTATCGTCAGTGTGTGCGGATAAGCGTGTTCTTCATCCACCCACACCGCGCGCACCTCATACGTCGCCTTTTCGGGAGTAAACTCGTACATGGGTACGTCGATTCGCGCTCCGTCATACGACCAACCGAGGAAAATGTATCCTTCTTTTTCGGGCGCAACCAATTCCTCTACTTTATACGCTTTCGTATAATCGGTCGTCTGCGACGCGATCACCGAGCCGTCCGTATCCACGAAATTGACTGCGACTTGTATCATCTCCCAGCGCGCGTACAGGTATTTGGTCTCCCCCTTCAAGGTCAACCACGGTTTAAGTGCCTTGCCGTCCGAAGCGACGTACTGTTCGCCCGCGGATTTATCGTCGTAATATCCCAGGAAGCGATGTCCGGTCTTTTCCGGTACCTCCACTTCGTAATATTCCAAAAAATAAATATCCTTTTCGAAATCCTTCTGTCCGTCCTCACTGACGCAGAATCGAACGTTGCTGCCAAGCGGCGCAAGGTGCGTTTCCCTGATCGTCCGATTGTCAAGCGCGACATAATACGCCGACCCTACGAGCGCGATGATCCATACGAGCTCAAATATCAAGGCCTTGACCCGTTTTCTGGACATGACGCGGACCGCGCCGATAAACGCAAAGAGAAATGCGACTGCGCAAACGGCAGGCTTAACGAAACCGCCGCCAAAGAAGCCTTCTGCGGAAACAGGCTCCAGCCCTTGCTGATACAATTCGTATACCAACAGCCCGAAAACGGCGACGCTTGCCACAAAGAGCAGGAAGCCCAAAAAACCGAGCAGGCGTCTGACCCGTCTTTCCCTTCTGAACTTTTTCATTTCTTTATAGGATTTGCGCGCTTTTTCAAGATCCTTTTTCAGCTTTACCCATTTGACCTCGTCGGGCGTCAGCGCGTCGTAAGCCTTTTCCGCCGCCCTGATATTGCGCAAACTTTTCATTGTGAGATTGGTCCCGATGCGCGTGATCAGCTCGTCTACGCGCTTCGCTTTCGCTTTCTGCTTCGCCACGGCAGACGCTTCGTTGCGAAGGGATTCCAGCTCCTCTTCGGCTTCTGACAACGGCTGCACGTCCACCTTGCGCTTTTGTTCGGCGGAAAGATTGTTATATTTTTTCCGCACGCCCTCGATAAGTCCTTTCTTTTCCAGCTCCACTTCCCCGATCCCATCGATCGCCTTCTGCACCTCTTCGCATTTTCTGCAAAACGCGCAAAATCCTTTGAACGCATCGAGTCCGTTTATCTTTTTCCTTTCTCTGTCGGACAAACAAGCGATCTGATTTTCCAAATCGTCGATCGCAGTCAGGCAATCGTCCAGATTCTCTTTCTCTTGTGCGGCTTGGATATATTGCTCGATCCCCGTCACCTTTTTCAGAACGGAAAAATCCTCCGCCGCTTTTTCCAGCTTCGTCGAAGAATTGTTCACGTATTTCCGAAGCTCGTCCGAAAGAGCGGCGTATTTTGTCTTTGCGTCCTCGATCTGCTCGCCGCTGCCGATCGTGACGTTGCCGATCTTTTCAACGCTTGCGTTGAATTCGTTGATCAATTTCAGCCCGTTGACAAGCTCTTTAAGATACTCCTTCCCCTGTACCTTTCCCTGCAACTTTTTCCCGCCGTCGATCTTTCCCAGCTCCGAAAAATCCTCCTCCACTTCTTTGATCGCGTCGCTTTCACGGTAAACGAATTTTTTCTCTTTCAGTGCGTTGATCTTCGATTCGACGTTGTCGACGGCGCGCAGCTCGCGATAGATGCGCTCCGCAGCCGCCAGCTTGCTGACGAAAATATCCTTTTTGCGTTCCTCCGGTAACATTTCATAATGCGCCCTGATCTCCTCGAGTAGCTCGCCGCTTTCCAGAGTCACTTCCCCGATCGAATCGATCCGTTCCTGCAATTTATCGTCCCAATCGGGCGAAAAAAACGTCTCCTCGACAGGCGCCCAATCGCCGTGCAGATATTTTCCTACCCGCTCGGCGACATCCTCGGGCGTATACGCATATTCCAAAGTGCCGAAAAATTCTTTCAGGACCCCGTCGGTGGCGCGGTTGTGAATATCATCGATACGGTATTCCACGCGCGGCTTTTTATA
>JBGVRF010000030.1:0-10173 GCA_045128175.1 Candidatus Scatosoma sp. | reverse complement strand
AAGCAGCGGTAAACGATCCCGGTAACTGCTGGATCACCGACTATGAGGCGGGGAAATTTCAGGGCAGATACATTTCGGCGGAAGAGGCGCCTGATGGCAGTACGAACGGCGGTTACGAGATGCGCTGGGAAACGATGACGGGCTTGTTGCATCCTTCTATTATGTTCACCTTTCCGCAGGACGTAGAATTTAATGCGGAAGACGATTTGGTATTCAGAATTTACTTCTCCGAGGATATCGATCCCAGCTTTAATTTTTGGATCACGTCGTCCTTAACGCCGAGGGTGTGGGAAGCGCAGACGATCGTCAGTGGGCTCAGCCTCACGCTTGGCGAATGGAACGAGCTCCGCGTTTCCGCAGCGGATTATATGGACCAAGACGGCAAGATTGCTCCAATCGCGTTCACCTTGAATTACGATCAAGTATATTCTGTGAACACGGACATTCCCGCGGGGACGGTCGTCTTTGATACGGCAGTATTTGAACAGGTGGAAAAGACGCTTGCAGATGAATATGAAGTGCTGGACGTCAGCGCAGTCGTACCTGTTGGCGACGGGATCACCTTTACGGGCGAACGCGAAGAATTCTCGGAGGATTTTGATTGGAGCGTAGATGAGAATATCGCTTTTGCAAGAACGGATAAGATTGTAGACGGCGTTTCGGCGAAACTCACGATCAACGATCTGTCGCAGTTCTCTTTCTATTTCGTGTTGAACGGTGCTTCGCAGTATTATATAAACGGCGGCGTTTATTATTGGTTCTCGGATAATGGAATCAAGATCGGTTACAACGGCAAATTGTTGTCCGAGGAGGCGTTGCCTTCCGATATCGTTGCGGGTAAGGCGTTCACCGTGGAGATGAAATCGATCCCTTATTATGTGGAAGGAATGAAAGGCGGTAATTACGTAGAACTGCTGATCAATGGCACTTTGATTGGCGAAGGTTACTATGTTTCTTCCGCAAACTGCAATTTCGGTAACTGGTTCGGTTTGTATCTGCATAATACGACGAAAGACGTTTCCGTAACGGTCGAACCCGTGGAAAAATCGGTGGAATCCCCTGTTTCTATGACCCTTTCTACCAGTTTGAACGCGACGCAGGTGAAGGTCGGTGACTCTCTTGCGACCAAAGTAAAAACGGCCGGCAAGATCTACGGCGCGGGAGAAGTGCGTTATGAGATCGTTTCCGGCGACGAGTACGCGACCGTGGACGAGGACGGTTATATCAACGGCTTGAAAGACGGCGAAATCGTCGTTCGTGTGAGCACGACCAACGTATTCGGTACTTTTTACAGCAATGAGATAACCGTACAGATCGGCGCAGGCTTGAGTCAGTCGACGTCGGTGGACGGAAGTGGTGACGGTAACGGGACGGGTAACTCCTGCAGCTCCTTTGTTAGCGGTATCGGCTGTTTTGGCGTTGCGGCGCTGGGGCTTGTAACAGTATTGAAAAAGAAAAAGGAAAACGATCGATAAGATCGAGGCTCGATCAAAGGGTGTCCTTTCGTTTTGCTAAAAGCAAAACGAAAGCTCCTGAAGAGCTGGTTATTTTGAAAAGGCTGAGTGAAAAGCATTAAATAAAAAACGGAGATGAAGATTATGAAGAAAATCCAAAAATTTATGTGTTTGATTTTGGTTTCCGCTACGGTATTTTGCGTTACGGCATGCGATGGTACGCAGAACAGCGGAGATCTTCCCACCAGCGTGGACGTAGGCGGGATGACGGAGACGTACGGCTCGTGGGAAGGGCAGACGTTGGAGGTGGTCGCGCTGGATAAAGGGCTCGGTGTGGCTTGGCTCAGAGACGCAGTGAAAACTTTTAATGCGGCGACCGGTTCTTCCATTATCATCAAGCCGGATGAAACGTTGAACGAAGCACTGGAAACGTATCTTAGTGCAAGTAGCAATTCGGATGTCTATTTCAGCTATTCTTCGGAAGCGCAATGGGTCAGGTGGGCAATGCAGGAAAAGATCGTTCCGTTGGACGATCTCGGCTTGACGTATAAAGAGGATATGGAGGTGGTAGGCGTATATGAAAGCGTACGCTATACAATGCCGTATTCTTATTCGCCTACGGGTTTCGTTTACAATCAAGAATATATCGATTCGATCCCTTCCAAAGGCGAATTTACGCAGGGTACCTTCCCAACGACCTGGCAGGGGCTTCTCGATATGTGCGATTCCATCAATAACGATTGGAAGAAAGTGACGCTCGGTCAACAGGTCGTTCCGATGAGTTGGGGTGCGACGGTGGGCGATATGTCCTACGTATTCAAGGCGCTTTGGGGGCAGATCGATCCCGAAGGCTATAAAGCGTATTGGAATCAGGAAACGGAATCCGTTACAGGTCAGAACAATAAGACGTTGCTTGTTAACGATTCTACGATCCAAGCGATGGATTGCGTTGCAAAATTACTCGATCCGACAGAAAACAGCAGGGGGGCGTATTATCCCGGTAATTCTTTCTCCGATTCGATCGGACATTCCAATTTGATCGCGCAGCAAAAATTTCTCAACGGGCTTTCCGTGTTCACGATCTCCGGTTCGTGGTTCGAACAGGAGATGTCCGAACAAATCGAGGATTCCGAGATCGATTTCTACCATTACGCGACCATGCCGATCGTAAATGAAGGCAGCGAAAAGACAGTGTATATCAACACACCGGCCGAGTATTTCATGGTCACGCAAAATGGTAAGAACAATAATAAACCGCTTGCAAAAGCATTTTTGAGATATCTTGCGTCCGAAGAAAGATTGCAGGTTTTCCACGCAACGACGGGTGTTCCCGCCGCGCTGGAATACAGATTCAAGACGGATACGTTGACTCGGTTTGCAAAAGAGATCGCCGAAGCGGTGGAAAGTAGCAACTGTGTGGTTTCCGTCTCCGATCGGAAAGCCTCTCTTTCCGGGGCAATCGGTCTGAACATTGCAACGCCCTTCCAGCAGATCGCAACTTCCGCCTATACGTCGACCACCGCAAAAACGATCATCGAAGATCTCTACAACAAGCAGTACGCGGATTGGAACGATTATTTCGACACTTTTAAATAAGGATTGTAAAGATGGATGCATTAAATGAAACAAACGGTAAAAAAGCTGGGAAATTCAAGGGGTTGTCGCCAAAGGCGAAGAAGCGCATTTTCATCTACGGTTTTCTCGCTTGGCCGCTGTTGCATTTCTTTGTTTTTTGGTTCTGTATGAATATACAAACGTTCACGGATTCTTTCTTCGAGTTTTCCGTTGACGGTTCGAAAGCGTTTGTAGGTTGGGAAAACTATCGGGAAATTCTAAAGATCATCTTCGGGCAAAAGGATCGCGGGGTGATCAACCATTACGCTGTGCTTAACTCGCTTTCGCTCATTCCGTTGTCCTTGTTCGTCAACCTGCCGCTGACCGTCGTTTTTGCGTATGCGATCTTTAAAAAAGTGGCAGGACACGGCTTTTTCCGAATTACACTGTTTTTGCCTGCCGTGATATCGTCGGTCGTGCTTTGTTTGGCATACAGACTTTCTTTGGATAATTCCTCGGGGATCATCATTCAGTTCATACGTTTGATCGGTTTGGGCGGGGACGGTACACAAGCGAATACGGGGATCATCCCTGTGGGCGGCTTCTTAGGCAATCCCGATACGATGTGGGGAACGATCCTTGTGTTCAGCGTGTGGACGGGCGTTAACGGCAATCTGATCTATTTCAGTTCCGCAATGGCAAGATTGCCACAGAGCGTATTCGAGAGCGCGGAGATCGACGGCGCAACGCAGCTTCGTCAATTTTTGAGTGTTTGCCTACCGATGATATGGCCCACGATCACCACGATGTCCATTACGTTGGTGGCGGCGGTGTTCAGCTGGATGATGCCTTCGTTGCTGTTGACGGACGGTGCAGATAGATCTTCGACGATCGGTCTGATGATCACTGCGACGATCCGCAACGATCCCAAAAATACGGTCATGAACGCATTTGGCGTGTTGGTTGCAGTGTTCGGTTCGGTCATCATCCTGACCTTCAGATGGTTGATGAGCAAGGTTACGGAAGAGGTGGAATATTGATATGAAACGTAAATATACTTTGGGCGACAGAGTTTTCCGAGTTGCTTGCTTCATGGTCATGTTGCTGTTTGCGCTTAGCTACATATTCCTTTTATTTTGGATGGTGTTCGGTTCGTTCCGTTCCGTTTCTTCCTTCAACCGACAGCCTTTCAATTTTTTCGATATTTCCTGGGACGCGATCGCGAAGAATTATACGAAAGCGTTTACGTATAAGGTCGGCGGGCATACGGCAATGCCGCAGATGATTCTCAACTCGTTTATTTACGTGGTCGGTACGGTAGTGATCTCCGTGACAGTTCCGGCAATATCGGGGTATATCGTTGCAAAATACCATTTTGCGTTGAAAGGCTTTATCACCAGCCTTGCGATTGTGACGCTTGTCATTCCTACAATCGGCTCGGTAACGGCAACCTACCGTTTTTTGGAAACACTGCGTCTGTTGGATACGTTCTGGGGCGTGTTCCTGTTGAGTGCGGGCGGTTTCGGCTTTAATTTTCTGCTGTTCCACAACTTTTTCTCTGCGATCCCGTGGGAATATGCCGAAGCGGCATATTTGGACGGCGCAGGCGATCTTCATGTGTTTATAAGGATCATGTTTCCGCAGGCAACGCCGATCTTTGTTTCTATCGGTATCATGTCCTTTATCAGTTGCTGGAACGATTATTACACGCCGTATTTATACCTCAACAGTTATCCTACGGTCGCCTACGGACTTAACGCGATACAGTCGAAATACGAAGCAAGTATGCCGTACGTATTCTCCGCAATGGTGTTTACGACGAGCGTGGTGTTGTTGCTGTATTGCTGTTTCTCTAAGACGATCATGGAAAGTATGTCGGCGGGCGGTTTGAAGGGCTGACGTTTAAAAAATTAAACAATTCAGAGGCTAAAATGAAGATAAAAAGTAAAAAAATTTTTTGGAGTATAATTTCTATGTTAATTTCTTCTTGTGTTTTGGGATGTGCCGGAGGTTGTGGTACGGAGGGAACAAGTAATGAAAATCCTCAGTCGACTTCGGATGTAAAACAGGAAGTGGTGTTGCCCGATTACGATGCGGTAAAAGCGGAGTCGTTCGGGATAAATGCGTGGTATGCTCCCGAGGTAACGCTGGAAGCATTCCGCGAATATAAGGAGTGCGGGTTTGATTACATCTTCTTAATGGGGCATTACGTAGGGGCAGTCGGCTCCGATCGTATCGAAAAAGCGTTAGAGTATTGCGATCAACTGGGGCTTAAAGCTTTCGTAGACGTTACGAAACAGCTTGATATCCTTGAAACCGTCGCTGAACAGTATATCAAGCATTCTTCGTTTGTTGGGTTTAATTATGACGAGCCTGTCATCTATAAAAACACCTTGACGGGCTCGGACGGTCTGGTCGACATCGGACCTGCCGTAGAAAAACTCCATGCGAAATATCCCGACGTCGAATTTCTTGTCAACTTGAATCCTACAACGTCGACGAACCTGCCGTGGGGAACGCCTTCGTTTACTTATGAGGAATACGTAGAGGCGCAGATGCAATATATCAATTCCGTTTACGACGGCGCGGATTGCAACAATTGGCTGTCCTGCGACGATTATCCGCTTTGCTACAACGATACGATCGCAAACCCTTACTATCTCAAGACGACCTGGTTACAGAATCTGGAATATCTTGCGGTTGCAAAACGCGACAGCGAATACAGTCTGCAATCCAATTTCTTTATCCAATCGATGGCGTACGGCACCAACAGCGGATTGCGTAACCGTCAGCCGACGTATGAAGATATCCGTTTGCAGATGTATACCTTACTGGCGTTCGGTTACGACAGCGCTTCTTATTTCTGTTACGCAACGCCTTCGTTAGGTGGAGAATTCGGCGAATCCCAGGTAGCTCTGATCGATCGCGAGGGTAATAAGACGCCTCTTTACGATGCAAGCAAAAAGGTAAATGAGGAGATCCGCGGCTTGGAAAACACCTATATGCAGTTCAACGACAATTGGTTGGGGGTATGCGCGGTGTACGGGACGAACAATCTGGAAAAAGACGAGTTCTATTACAATAAGACGATGGATTCCATGACGAAATCTATCAGCGTTGACCATCTTTCAGGTGTGGGATCTGTCATGTCTGACGAAGATATCATCATTGGGCATATGAAGGATTCCGAAGGCAATTCCGGCTTCATGATCGTTAATTATAACGACACAAAGCAGCAAAAGAAAGTCAACGGGCAGATGAAATTTAAGGCGTTTACAAAGGCGTACGTTTATCAAAACGGTAAAAAAACGTTGGTAGATCTGACGGACAACACGCTTATATTCAGCCTTGATATCGGAGAAGGTATTTTCGTTATTCCACACGGCTGATAAAAATAGAAAGCCTATAACGAATAACAGCGGTAATTTATGAAGCGTTTTTCGCTTCGTGGGATACAAATATTAAAAATGATCTACAAAAAGTAGAAAAGGAGAAAGGAAAATGAAAAACAAAACCAAAAAACTACTGATCGCTTTCTGTTCGGCTGTTTCCGTGTTTGCGTTGGCATCGTGCAGACTCACGGGAGCAAATTCCGCTTCGGATACGGCGCCTGAACAGAGTGCATCCGAAGCGGGTTCGGAAACGCTCGAATGTACGCACGTTTTCGCAGACGAGTATACCTGCCATGACAGAGCTTGTACCGTTGACGGTTGCGATTACGTCGAGGCTGCAACGACGGAACACGTTTACGCAGACGAGTATACCTGTCACGACAGGACCTGTGGATGCGGTTACGTATCGGAAGCAACCACAGAGCATACGTATGGAGAATGGATCACAATTCGCGACGCGGAATGTGAAAGCGAAGGGCTTGCGAAGAGAACCTGCGATTGCGGCGAGGAGGAAGAAAACTCCATTCAAGAAACGGGTCACAGCTATGCGGACGATTATACCTGTCACGATAGGACTTGTATCGAAGGCTGCGGTTACGTAAAGCCTGCTTCGACAGCGCATAACTATCTCGGTGATTGGGAAACGGTCACGGAAGCGTCTTGTCAGGCAAAAGGCGAAGAATCCCGCACCTGCGAATGTGGTTACGTAGCGACGCGTGACATCGTAAAGAATCACGAATTTGATGCGGATGGCGTTTGCACGATGTGCGAAAAGAACGTTAAAGAAATGTTTATTACGGTGGAAGCGGGTGAAAACGTAGCCGTTAAGCTCAGCTCCGGTACGTATGAAATTACATCCATGGACGACGCCAATGCGTATGCGACGATCCCCGGTAATATTCTTACCGCATTGAAAGATATGGGATATACGACGCTCAGCTTTACGGTGACCAACCCCGCGGAGGGGCTTTGTGACAACACAAGTAAGTGCAAATCTTTCTTTATTGCCGCAGGAAGCACAGCAAATCTTTGGAATGCGAACACGGCGATCGCATATTGGGATTGGAAGCCTTTTTGGGATAACGGAAAAATGATCACCTTTACGGTAGACGTTGCTACATACGCAGGTCAGGACCTGTACGTCTACACCGGTAATTGCGACGTTTATCCGACCGTTATTCAGATCGCTGAATTTATCGACAACGAAGATCCTTCGACTTTTCTGTTGACGAATAACAATGCCACGGTAGAATATGTTGAAGGTAAAGGTTGGCATATTGCTGCGGTAGATGATACGAAAGGTTATTATGCGAAGATCTCCGCAAACGTTGTACAGCATTATATTACAAACGGTTGCAATTTCCTGAAGGTCTCGTTTGCGAATTCGTTAGGTCTGGAAGGCGTTACGAACGAAGGAAATCTTGTCAATACGGAAGCTGCGATCCTGCCTGAAAAAGCAGGCGGCGGAAATGATTGGCTCTACTTTAACGGATTTATCAGTCAGAAGGCAGTTTTGGATAAGGAAACGGGTGAATTTTATACCTATATCGATCTGACGTCTGCGGGTCACGACTATACGAAAGATATCGAAATATATTTCAAGAATACGGACGTTGCAGGCAACAAGGTAGGTCACGCTTATATTTCCGGGCTTGAATTTATCGAGCATACCGAATGCCAATATACGTGGGCAACGACGACGGAAGGCGACTGCGTAACGCCCGCTGTTGAAACGGGTACTTGCGTGGTTTGTAAAGCAACGACGACGCGCGACGGCGTGCTTAACCACAATATCGGCGCCGACGACAAATGCACGGGATGCGGAAAAACGTACAGAGAACTGTTGATCGTCCCCGGGGATACAAGCAATACGGACACGATCGCGCTTTCGCCCGCAAAAGGCTTGTGGGAGGTTACGTCCACCGATTTGAATAGCTATGTGAAAATGGATGGCAATATGCTGAAAGAGCTGGTCGAGCTCGGCTACGCCAAGCTCACTGTGACCGTGACCAATCCCGCGCCCGGGCTTTACGACAATAATGATAAGGGCAAGTCGTGTTTTATCGCGGCGGATTCGACGGCGAACCTTTGGTCGGCGGATACTGCGATTGCCTTCTATGAGTGGAAAACGTTCTGGGATAATGGTAAAACGTTTACAGTAGAGATCGATCTTAATACGTATGCGGGTAGAGATATTTATATCTTTAGCGATAAGTGCAATTCGTACGCGACGCAGATCGTTGTCAACGAGCTTATCGACCTCGAGCATCCCGAAGCAATCCTTCTTGCCAATACGAACGGCGCAGTAGAATATGTCGAAGGCAAAGGCTGGCACGTTTCGGCGGTTGACGGTGCCAATGCGTATTATACAAGCATTTCCGCAACGGTCGTACAGCATTATATCGCAAAGGGGTATACGACTCTGAAGATCTCGTTTGTTAATAATTTTAATATCGGAATCACAACGGTAGGAAATCCCGTAAACGTCACGTGCGCTATTCTTCCCGAAAAAGCAGCGGGCGGTAATGATTGGGGATATAACAACAGCTTCATCAGCCAAAAGACCTATGACGAGGGAAGCAATTCGTATTACGTTGTGATCGATCTCACTGATGCGAATCACGATTTTACAAAAGATATCGAATTGTATTTTACGTACACGGACGTTGCAGAAAACGCAGTAGGGCACACCTATATTTCCGGGCTTGAATTCGGCAAGACTGAGACGACGGAAAACGCGTAACGATTTAACGTACTCCCGCTTTCGCGTTTTTTGACGCGAAAGCGGGCAATACGCTTGATCGCGGATGTTTGTTTTGCGATCGGTTATTTCGGAATATTTCGAAAGGAGAAAAAAAGTGAAAAAATTATTGATAGGAGCCGCTTCGCTGGCGTTATCTGTCGTAGCGTTTTCCGGCGTGGCGGCAGTGCAGGCAAACGCAGCCGTATATCCCGAAGATAATTACGGCGCGTACGTGGTTGCGGCGGGCGAAGTGGCTGGCGGTGGCGGTTTAACGGCATATTATACCAAGATAGGCGACGGTAACGGCATAATGACGTTCGATCTCCTTTCCGACAATAAATTCGGTTGGTTTGGGCTTATTTGCGGTAACGTTGACAATATAAACGATCTCACTGTCTTAAAGGACTATGCTTTGTTTGGAAAAGACGTGAGGACGACTCTCGATCTGGGAGAACTGGTCTTTGATTTCGAAGCGGGATATACGTACAGAACGACTTTCAATGCAACGGGCAAGACCATCACGTTGGAACAAAAAGAGATCGGGGCGGCAGACGACCGATACGCCTTGATTTTCGAAGTGGAAGCAACGTTTGAAAACTCAAACGTAATCGGCATGGCTACCCTCTCCGACGAATTGGACTCGGCCACCGTTATTATTGATAACCTTATTATTACCGATCTGAAAGGGAAAACGGCGTATGTAAACAATACGTTCGACGGTGGTGCAACGGTCAAAGACGGCAGCATGAAAATAGGCTCTTTCAATGCAACGACGGGCGCGACGAATCCTATCGGAAGTGTCTATCTGCATAAAGATATATTATGTACAGTTCGGTTTATGGACGAAAGCGGAACGCTACTGTCTCAGCAGGACGTCTGCCTGTACGGAGCGGCGAAAGCGCCTGTTGCACCCAAAAAGGAGGGCTACGATTTCGTCGGTTGGAGCGAAAAACTTATTGGCATACGCAAAGATATGCTTGTATATCCGCTCTATGAAGTACATACGGAGCAGCCTTCCGAGTCCGCTTCG
>JBGVRF010000029.1:0-7412 GCA_045128175.1 Candidatus Scatosoma sp. | reverse complement strand
CCCCGTGCAAGGAAGCGAACAGGACGGTATCCGTCCTGTTTTAATTATTCAGAACGATATCGGAAACAAGCATAGCCCCACAACCATCATCGCTCCGATCACGAGCATACAAAAGAAAACCTACCTGCCAACGCACGTATTCATGGGAACAGATATACTGCCGAAGGACTCCTATATTCTTCTCGAACATATCCGTGCTATAGACAAAAACCGGCTTCGCAATTTTATAGGAAGAATCGAAGCGCCAATCATCAAGAAAGTCAACCAAGCAATATGCATCAGCTTGGACATAAAAAAGGAGGAAACATAAGATGACCGAAAGAAATTGCCTTTCTATGTTAAAGAACGAACCCGAAGTAATGACCGTTATCGAAGCAGCTAAAGTCCTTCGTCTCGGCAAAAATAAAACCTACGACCTCATCAGCAGCGGTCGTCTTTCGTCCATCAAGGTCGGTGGCAAAATCATCGTTCCGAAGATGTGTCTCGTCTCTTTTCTGACGGACACAAAAAATTATCAATTTAGTCCCGTATAATCACCAATAATCTCTGGACTTTAAATAACTTCTGTGGTATTGTGTAGTCAGGCAGACGAGAATACCACCTACATACCAAATCTACGAACAAGGAGAACACATAATGAGAACAATAACTGGTCGCCTCGCTGAAAAGGCAGGCAAGTGGTATGCCGTCATCAACCTTTATACTCCCGAAGGAAAAAGAAAGGAGAAATGGATGGGGCTTAACCTCGAAGCAAAGAAAGGAAGCAAGACCGAAGCAAACGCTCGACTCAGCGAAATCCTCGCTGAATACAATTCGGGCAAGGCATACCTTCAAGAATGCCTTACACCTGCCGAGCAACAGAAACGCAAGGTTGCGGATATGCCTCTGCACAAATACCTCATGGATTGGTTAGAGGAATACCGTTACAACATTGCACCGACAACATACAGCACGTATCAAGGCATGATCGAAGCAAGGCTTTACCCATACTTCGAAGAAAACCAAATCTCGGTCAAGGATGTGACCGGCGATGAACTGAACGCCTACTACAATTACCTCTTCGAAGAAGGGCTGTCGGGTTGTACGGCTCAAAAGCATCACAACCTACTCCACCTTTCCTTCAAGCACGCAATGAAGAAAAGAATTATTCCTTTCAACCCGTGTGACCAAGCTAACCGCCCCAAAGCGGTAAAGTACGTGGCAAGCTACTACAACGAAACCAAGCTCAAGGAACTGCTCATGGCTCTGCGAGATGATCCGCTCCGCATCGTCGTCATGCTCACCATCTACTACGGTGTCAGACGAAGCGAAGTTCTCGGCATCAAGTGGTCGGCAATCGATTACGATGAAGAACTCATCCATCTTCGCCACAAGGTCATCGAGGACAAATCAAACGGCAAGACGGTCATCAGAGGAATGGATATCATGAAATCCAAGTCCTCAATGAGAAGCCTGCCTCTGATGACCTTCATCTGCGAGGAACTCCGCAAGGAGAAGGAACGCCAAGAGGAAATGAAAAAGGTGCTTCGAAGCTCCTACAATAGAAAGTACGAAGATTACGTATGCGTGGATTCGATGGGTAACCTCTTAAAGCCAAACTACGTAACCAACCACTTCGCCGTCCTCCTCCGCAGGCACGGACTCGACAAGATCAGATTCCATGACCTTCGACACTCCTGTGCAACTCTGATGCTCTCCAACGGTGAGGACATGAAGAAAATCCAAGGATGGCTCGGACACAGCACCATCACCATTACAGCAGACACCTATGCTCACCTCGATGCAGAGAGCAAGAGAGGAAGCGCATCGGTGATCGAAAACGCTCTTGCAATTACAGCGTAACAACTCAAAAAATGATACGCAGTAAGCAAAGAAAAAGCCTTGGAATTCAAACGAATTCCAAGGCAAGTGGCGGAGGGTGTGAGATTCGAACTCACGCGCCCGTGAAGGCAAACGGTTTTCAAGACCGCCTCGTTATGACCACTTCGATAACCCTCCGTGTATTCAATTTTATCAAAAATCGCAATCCAAGTCAAGGAAAATTGCGAGAAAACTGCGAGAAACGCTTCTCGCAAAGTGCATCCGATGATGCGAAAAACCCAATAAAATCAAGGGTTTTTAAGGGATTACATAAACAGACGAAGGAAGTTTTCAAGACCGCCTCGTTATGACCGCTTCGATACGCCTGCATAATATAACGATAGTTTTATTATAACCAACTTGCGAAAAAAAGTCAATGTATTTTTACGCGTTTTCTTAAAAAACACTTTGAAAATATTATTTTAATGTGACGGAAAGCCTTTGACGCATATCTGCCCCATTCGTTTTGTGTAAATTTTTATTCTTTTCGAAAAGCGCAGGACAATAAAAATGCGGTTTTGGTACTTGCTTTTTCCTTTAAAAAGTGCTATACTTGTCTTATCAAACCTTAGAGGAGTATATTTTTATGGGTAGATATGCAATTTACGGCGCAGGTTCGCTGGGAACCGTGCTGGGCGCTTATATCACGAAAAACGGTGGAGAGATTGATCTGATCAATCGCAACCGCGCGCACGTAGCGGCATTGAAAGAAAAGGGCGCGCGCGTCACGGGTACGGTGGAAATGACGGTGCCGGTCAAGGCATTTCTTCCGGAAGAAATGACGGGAAAATATGAGGTGATTCTGTTGATGACCAAACAACAACATAACGCGGAAGTGGTGACGATGCTGCAAGAATATTTAGCAGACGACGGTGTGATCGTGACTCTTCAGAACGGCTTGCCCGAACCGGGAATCGCAGAGATCGTGGGGGCGAACCGCACGATGGGCTGTACGGTGGAATGGGGCGCGACGCTCACCGAACCGGGCGTATGCCTGTTGACGAGTGCTCCCGACAGTCTTTCCTTCCATATGGGCAAAATGGAGGGGATCTCTGAAACGCAGGTTGCTACGGTCAAAAGCCTGCTGGAATTGATGTGTCCCGTATACGAAGAGGAAAACCTTATCGGCGCGCGCTGGTCAAAGCTGCTTATAAACGCCACGTTTTCGGGGCTTGGTACGGTCATTGGCGGAACTTTCGGCGACGTATCGGGCGACAAGAGGGCGCGGCAGGTCGCGATCCGTTGCATGAAAGAATGTATCGACGTGGGGCACGCGGCCGGCGCAAAGTTCGCACCCGTGCAGGGCAAGGATATCACGAAGCTGTTCTATTATAAAGGTGCGATTAAACGTGCGATCGGGACGTTGCTGATCCCGATCGCCATGAAAAAACACCGCGCAATCGAGCCGTCGATGTTGCAGGATCTGAAAAAGGGTAAGCCGTGCGAGATCGACGCCATCAACGGAGTGGTATGCGAATGGGGGCGAAAAACGAACGTTCCGACGTCTATTAACGACCGTATCGTAGAGATCGTCAAGAAAGCGCAAAACGGCGAATTGAAGCCTTGCGTGGAAAACCTCCGTTTGTTCGACGAATTGCTGTAAAACGAACAAAACCCCTCCGACGATTGTCGGAGGGGTTTAATCGCATAATCCAAGCAGATAATCTGCGGAAACCTCAAAATATTTACATAAAGCGATAACGTAGCTTATCTTCGGCTCATTGATGCCTTTTTCCCAATAGCTTATCGCGGAATAGGTCGTACCGATCGCCCTACCCAATTCCTTTTGGCTTATTCCTTTTGCGGTACGCAATTCTTTTAATCTGTTCTGAAATTCAATACTCATATCAATATTTTACAAGAAATCTTGAAAAAAGTCTTGACATTCAAGAAAACTTGTTGTATAATATTATCAAGAAATCTTGAATTTTGGAGGAACTTATGGAAAATAACAATAAAATATGCAGAGATTGCGGAGAATATAAAGCCTATTATACCAAAGAATATTGTCATTTTAACAGACAGGATCACGGGTTTTGTGCAAAACACGAAAAAATTGTTGAAAAGCAAGGGACGTGCGCATTTTGGCGAAGTAATCTTTTTCGTCGGAAAATGCGTAAAAAAGTAGCGATCCGCGCTTTAAACGATATTCTTACGAATCTTTCGGAAATACGGCAAATTTTAGGAGAGGATGAGAAAGAAGAATAAAGGCGTTCAGCGGCGGGGAGAGGAAACGCCTTCTCTGCGATCACGCGAGGCGTACTTACGTGGTTGCGGGTATCGGCGTTTGCGGCAGGTCGTACAACTTTTCCATTTCCCGCAAGGCATTCAGATACCCGTCTTGGTCCAAGGGGTAGCTTAAGCCGTGACCCGCCCCCGGTACGGTATACAGTTTTTTTGGCGCCGCGCAGGCGGCGTAATTGATCTTGCTCATTTTGCAGGGGATAAAAGCATCCGCTTCTCCGTGAAAAATAATGACGGGTACACGACAATTTTTCAGTGCGTCCGTTGCGGAACATTCCTCCAAATTAAATTTACCGAAAAACCTTGCTCCCCATTTTACGAAAGGATATAAAACTTCGACGGGGAGTTTCATGTCCCGCATGACCTTTTTGATGATATCGCGGGGACAGGTATAGCCGCAGTCCGCGATTACGCCGATGACGTTTTTGGGCAACTCCATGCCTGCGGCCATCAGCACCGTCGTTGCGCCCATTGAGATGCCCGTAAGAATGATTTTAACGTCTTTTCCGAAATGTCCAATCATGAATTGTACCCAGGAAAGGCAGTCTTTTCGTTCGTTGATGCCGAAGGTGATCACGTTGCCGTCGCTGTCGCCCGCCGCGCGTTGGTTGACGACCAGTGCGTTACGTCTCAATGAGAAGCAACGCTGTATGCCGCCGCAAAGATCCCGTTCGGAATCCCCGCGATAACCGTGCATCATCAGCTCGATCGGGGCTCCGGGGGAACATTCGTAGTATCTCCCGCGCAAAGTCAATCCGTCGAATGAACGGATCGCCATATCTTCGTGCGGCATTTGCCGTGCTTCTTTCATCCATGCGAACATACTCTCGCGAAAGGGCTCGTAAATACCGCCGTTAGGAAGGGCATATTCGTCGGGGGCAGGCGCTTTGCGTTTCGGCGAGTAGAATATCCGAAAAAAACAGTACAGCGAGACCGCTAATGCAAACAAAGCCAAAAATGCGATCACGCCCAACATTATCCAAAAAAATTTCATAATAAGTCACCTTTTTACAGCTGTGTTTTTAATACTTTTTTATTAGACTTTTTCGTGACTTTTTATTCAACGAAAAGGGAATGTTTTTTGCACGAAACGGAGAAAAATCTTACAAACACTTGACTGCGCCGTCGCTTGACGGCACGGATCAAATATATATATTCCAAAAAGATCCGAGTCGCAAGATTGCGCCTCGGATCCTTTTCTATATCCTGTTTTCATACAAAAGGGTGTTCGGCGCGGATGACGCAAAAACAATTTTCGCGTTGTGCCCGTATCTTTTCGGAGACAGCTTTTGCTGCTTCATCCGTCGGCATTTTACAATCGGCAGGTAGCAACAGATCGAAGATCAGGTTGATGTTCGTCTCGCCTTTGGTCATTCGAAAATCATGAATGGAAAACGCGGGATCTATCTCTTTCGCCGCGCTTTCGGCGATGGCGTGCAACTCGTTGACCAGCGGATCGTTTACGACCAACGGATCGAGATGTATCGTGACGATACAACCGAATTTGTCATGCATATCTCGCTCCATGCGGTCGACTTCTTCGTGTGCGATGTTGATATCGGAATCGGACGGCACTTCGGCATGGAAAGACACGATCTGTCTGCCGGGTCCGTAATCGTGCACCATGACGTCGTGGATAGCGACAATACGCGGATAAGCCTTTGCAAAGGCGTAAATTTCCTCGATAAACTTCGGGTCGGGGGTAGAGCCGAGCAGAAGATCGATCGTCTCTTTTGCTGCTTTTATGCCCGTATAAAGAATAAATACGGCGACAAGAATACCCGCCCAGCCGTCGATGGCAACGCCCCACAGTTTTGCAATCAGCGCGGAGGCGAGGACCAGCGTCGTTGCGACGCAGTCGGTGAGGCTGTCGGACGCGGAAGCCTTGACGGAGGCAGAATCGGTGAAATTCCCGATCTTACGGTAAAAAAAGAAAAGCCAGACTTTGACGAGGATCGCAGCGCCGAGAAGAACGAGCGTCACGGTTTCCACACTCGGGAGAACGGGGTTTGCAATCTTTTCTATAGATGATTTCAACAATTCGAAGCCGACGAGGACGATCAGCATATCGACGATAAAACCGGAGATATATTCCAGCCGTCCGTGCCCGAGGGGGTGTTCCTTATCGACGGGTTTACCCGCAAGACGGAAGCCGATGAGGGTAACGACGGACGATCCGGCATCGGAGATATTGTTGAATGCGTCGGCAACGACGGCGACGGAACCGGATAGGATCCCGACGATTAACTTGCCGATAAACAGCAGAACGTTGAGTACGATCCCGGTGAAACCGGCGAGGGAAACGTATTTTCCGCGCGTTTTGGGGTTGGATACGTCCTTGTCTTTGATGAAAATTTTGATAAAAAAATCGGTCATATTCTTACTCCGAAAGATATTTTTCAGGGGTGGATCGACCGCGTCGCCGTTGCTCCGTCTTTATTCGGTCTCGCCGTTTTCCGCTTTCGCTTTTCTTTCTTCGCGTGCTTTTTTTGCCGTTTCGCATTTTGCGATGATCACGGAGGTCAGCTTCACCACGAGGATGATCAGCGCAATCACTACAAAGATTGCCAGAAGTCCCTGCCAGAGAATGTTCAGTGCTTTCAGCAACGTTTCGCCGTTCAGGGGATCGAGTTTATCGAAAGCAGACAATAAAGAATAAAAATTCAACATACGTTTTTCCTCCTCAGAGAATGAGCCCGATGATCAGGCCGCCGACGATCGCGGACGCGATCTGTCCGGAGACGTTCGCACCGACTGCGTGCATCAAAAGGTGATTGGACGGATCTTCCTTGATGCCTACCTTTTCGACTACGCGCGCAGACATAGGGAATGCTGAGATGCCTGCCGCACCGATCAAAGGATTAATCTTTTCTTTGCAGAACAGATTCATCAACTTTGCGCACATAACGCCGCCGATGGTATCGAATACGAATGCGAACAGACCGAGCAGCATAATGATGATCGTGGTGAAGGAGAGGAAAGCGTCCGCCGTCATCTGGAACGAGATGGTGATGCCGAGGAGCAAGGTGATGATGTTGGAGAAGGTCGTCTGTGCCGTTTCGGACAAGGACTGCAACACGCCGCATTCGCGCAAGAGGTTGCCGAACATCAGCATACCGACGAGGGAGAGCGATTCGGGTGCGATCAACCCCGAAACGATGGTCACGATGACGGGGAAGAGGATGCGCATCAGCTTGGGTACTTGCTTTGCGTTATATTTCATTTTTATGCGGCGTTCCTTCTTTGTGGTGCAAAGCTTCATAACTGCGGGTTGCACGATGGGAACGAGCGCCATATACGAATACGCC
>JBGVRF010000028.1:0-4954 GCA_045128175.1 Candidatus Scatosoma sp. | reverse complement strand
CCGGAAAAGGCAAAACAGCCAATGAGGTATATAGCTTATTGTCAATAATTTTCAAAGGTGCGATTGCACATCGGCTGATTCAGGATAACCCTCTTACCATCGTCACCAAGGAACAATATGAAAGCAAGCACGGCAGTGCTTTAACAAAAGAAGAGGAAATAAAATTACTTACCGCCTATAAAGGAACCCGTTATGAACCGCTTTTTGCTCTTGCTCTTTATACAGGACTTCGTCCAAATGAATATAAAACTGCTAAAATCGAAAATAAATTTATCATTGCAATGAACTCTAAACGTAAAAACAAAAAAGTCGAATATAAAAGAATTCCTATAACAAAAATGCTTGCACCTTACCTAAAAAATATCATGCAATTTAATTTTCCTTCTGAGCAAGTAATGCGTGACAGATTCAATGAAATCTTGCCAAATCATATTCTTTACGATTTACGCACAACGTTTTATACTCGCTGTAAGGAATGTGGCATTGCAGATACGGCACGCGATGAATTTGTAGGACATTCCCTCGGAGCTCTTGGAAATGCTTATAGTGATCTTTCCGATGAATATCTTTTGAAGGAAGGTGAAAAATTCAGGTATTGAAACTTGTTTACTGTCCCAATTTCTGTCCCAAAATCGAGAATAAAAGCGAAATTTAATAAATAATTATGCAAATATTCGCGTTATTATAGGAAAAATCCCCATTTTATACGGGGATTTTTGCATATCTGGTGCGGATGAAGGGACTCGAACCCATATGGTCTCCCACAGGAACCTGAAACCTGCGCGTCTGCCAGTTTCGCCACATCCGCATATTCCGTTCTTTTCATTTTTACACGGAGAGAACTTTAACTCCAGAGGTGGGCAATTAAGCTGATCCACAATATCTAAAATCATCAATCCAAAGCCAACGCCAAGATCTCTGTTTTAGTCAATTTACCGTCCTTACTTTCTAAAAACCACGCTTTTCCACCGCTTGAAACACTACCGATGATATTCCCATTCTCGATCACAAGCGCTGCGTCGTCCTCTATCCCATAAGCACAGGTATCATTATAGCACACTATTTTATCAAAGTCAAGCATTCTGAGGCCATAATGCGGAGAAATTTTCCCCTTTAGCCAATTTAATCCGAAAAACATCGAATATTTTTCGCCACTTGGATCTTCCGTTGTTGCTGAATCGGTGTAGATATCCGAAAACCAACAGATCGCACCGGCTGACAGCCCCGCGATGATGACGCCACGTTCGTACGCTTCTTCGACCAAAGGCAACAGCCCCGACTGTTTCCAACTCTCCATCATAAAAACGGTATCGCCGCCACCGACGTAGATCACGTCCGCTTTTTCGAATTTCGTCTTCATTTTCTCCATATCCGGCTGTTTGAAAACAGTCAACGCAACGTCCGTTTTGACGTTAAATATACCCGTATATACCTTATGGAAAGTATTGTAATAGGGCATATAATCATGACTGGCAGTAGGGATAAACAGTGCATTCGGTCTATTCTCCCCCGCTCGTTCCCTTGCAAGCTTTACGATATATTCGTCTATCTTTAACGTCGTTTTTTCGCGGAGCTCTCCCCCGCCGATTGCTATGATCCTTTTCATAATTTAATATTCTTTTTTCTTTTCTATTTCCGATCAATTTGTGCCGAACAATCTGTCTCCCGCGTCACCGAGGCCGGGAAGAATATAACAATTTTCGTTAAGGCAACGATCGACTGCCGCGACGTACAGATCGACATCCGGATGGTCGGCAAGTACCCTGCGGATCCCCTCGGGCGCGCTGACGATGCAGCAAAGCTTGATATTTTTAACGCCGCGTTTTTTGATCATCGCAATCGCATCCGACGCGCTACCGCCCGTCGCCAACATGGGATCGACCACCAGCAGGATCCGCTGCTGCGCATCTATAGGCAATTTACAATAATATTCCACAGGCTCGTGCGTATCGTGATCGCGATAGAGCCCGATATGTCCGACCTTCGCGTTGGGAACAAGCTTCAACACGCCAGAAACCATGCCCAACCCCGCGCGAAGAATGGGCACTACGCCAAGCGCCTTGCCCGATACGGCTTGACAAGTTGCGTCCTCAAGCGGAGTTTTTACGATCACTTCTTCGGTGGGCAGATCTTTCGTCGCTTCATACGTCAACAGCATCGCGATCTCTTCCGCAAGCTCACCGAACTGTTTGGTCTGTGTGTTTACGTCACGCAAGATCGCCAACTTATGTTCGATCAACGGATGACGTACGTGATGAAATTTCGGGTTATCGTAAAATTCAAGCTGTTCCATTTTTCTTCTCCCTGTAACTTTGCTTTTTTATTTGGAATATTTTTCTTCGATTGTCTTGATCTTTGCAATACGGCGCTCATGCCGTTCGCCGCCTTCGAATTCAGTGTTCAGGAAGGTATACACGATCTCTTCCATCATGCCCACGCCAAGGACTTTTTCGCCAAACGCAATCATGTTCGCGTTGTTGTGTAGCCGGGTATATTTCGCGCAGTAAATATCGTGACAATGCGCACAACGGATCCCGGGCACTTTGTTGGCAACGATTGACACGCCGATTCCCGAAGAGCAAACGACGATGCCGCGGTCACATTCACCACTTGCGACGGCTTCCGCTGCAGCCAATGCAAAATCAGGATAATCGCAAGAATCGGTCGTTTTCGTACCAAAATCCACCACTTCGTGTCCAAGCTCCTCCACGTACGCGACCATAGCGTTTTTTAAATTGAGCCCACCATGATCGCAAGCAACTGCAATTTTCATAAAAATATCTCTCCTTATAAAATTAAAATGTTGTCTTAAAATATTTAGTCTGTTTTTACAGAGTTTTCCGTTTTCTTTCTCGGGCGGCCACGTTTTTTAGGCAGTTTCTGTTCCGTTACGATTGCGGCATTTCCCACTATTTCCACTTTTTTGGGACGACCGCGTTTTTTGGTCGTTTTTACTTCCGCCCCTGCCTCTGAAGACTTTTTCGAAGCAGACGATTTCGCCACCGAGCTTGCACGCGATTTTTTGGTTTTTTCCGCCGCTTCGACAAGCTTCAATTTTTCGATCAACGCAGACATGCCCCCATCCAACAGCGAAAAAACGTATCGATAACAGTCAACGTCTTTGCCATAAGGATCGAGAACCTCGTACCCTGCGATCTCGGAAAAAGACCAAACGTTATTTTCAATTTCTTCCACACCGTTTTTGCGCAACGTATGCCAACGTGCATCCATTAGATAATCACGCTGTTTTTCCGTCATACAAACGATCGCAAACGCTTCTTTGAGCAACGCTTCATCCAAAAGTGTAGACGCAAATCCCTCGGAGGAAAGCCCTTGTTCCTGCAAAACCTGCGCAGAACTCGGATTGATCCCGTCGCCCGCTTTTGCGGCGATCCCTGCCGAACAGACCTCGAAGCCCTGCAAGCCTCGCCGTTCCAGCGCGCGCTTTAACAGCGCTTCCGCCATCGGCGAACGACAGGTATTGCCCGTGCAGACGAATACTATTTTTTTAGTCTTTTTCTTACTCATCGCATACCTGCCTCCTTCATTTGTAGCTCAGGCATCCACTCTTTTCATTCGCCGTGCGGCACGTCCACAGACACGCACGCTTTGCGCAGACGGTTGAGCACCCCCGTCATCACGCCGTCTTTTTTGATCGGTTCGACAGCAATCAGCGTATCGCAAAGCGTTTCCGCTTCACGAAGCAATCCGTAAAGCCGCGCCGCCATCTCCGTTTCCGTTCTGCCGAGATCGAGAACGGTCACATCAAAGCCTTGAAAATATGCCGCAACGCTATTCTCGCACAACACCGCGACACGCTTGTTTCTCGCCTGTTCGCGCAAACAAGCTGACTTCGCTTCACCCAAAGCTTCGGGGTAAAAAAGCAACGTTTTACAACGAGGTGAATAGTGCTTGTACAACAAACCGGGGCTTTTGACCTTTTCCGCCTTGGTGAGGTCGGGAACGTATTCGCCGCAAGCCCCTACGACCGCCGCTATCATTTCCCTCGTAATCAGCCCCGGGCGAAGCACGACGGGGATATCGCCCGTCACGTCGCATACCGTGCTTTCGATACCGCCTACACACACGCCACCGTCGAGAATGAGTGGGATCTTCCCGTCAAAATCGTCAAAAACGTGCCGCGCAGAAGTCGGACTGACGTGTTTGGAAAGATTTGCGCTGGGCGCAACAATAGGAATATCCACTTCCCGCAAAAATGCCTGCGCGCCTTCGTGCGAAGGAACGCGGACGGCAAGCGTATCAAGCCCGCAAGACACATATGGACTGACCTTACCCGTCGAGGGATAAACAAGCGTGAGCGGCCCCGGCAAAAACGCGTCTCGCAATTTTTTCGCATACGGAGGATCGTAATCGATGATCTTCGACAGATCGTAATCCGTATGTATATGCGCGATCAACGGGTTGTCGTTGGGACGTCCCTTCACCTCGAAGATCCGCTTGACCGCCTCATCGTCGAACGCGTTTCCGCCCAATCCGTAAACCGTCTCGGTAGGCATCCCGACCACGCCGCCGCTAAATATGATATTTTTTGCTTCCGCCAACGTCGCGGAAGTGATGGGTTTGATTTTCGTTTGCATGATCGTTTCCAATGCTTATTCGAACGGAATTTCGTCGTCCTCCATCCCCTTCAGATCACCTTTTCTGTCGTTCGTCTCATACCTGGGTGGCTCGGGCGGAACGTAATCATCCTCCGGCGCGACGTATTCCTCGCCGTCATCCTCCCCGAATCCGTACGACGCGCGCGAGAAATCAGGCGGTTCCTCGTCGCGGTTCTGTTCGTCCACGTCCACGAACTTCGTGCACTCGCCGATAAATTTCAAGGACACTCGTCCCTGTTCGCCGGCACGGTGCTTCGCCAAAATCAGCTCCGCCGCACCTTTGACGATCTTGCCCGAAGCAAGCTCTTCCGCCGTTGCGATCGCCTCGGGACGGC
>JBGVRF010000027.1:0-8009 GCA_045128175.1 Candidatus Scatosoma sp. | reverse complement strand
GCATCCAGCCCCAGCTTGCCCGTCAACAACTCCCCAAGTGACCGCAACACCGTCCCCCCGATTTTCCACGAGTACACGAACGAATGTCCGATGCTCTCGAAAAAGTCCTGTTTCGCCGTAGTCGTATACAGACCGTAAATATCCATCGATTCCAGCAATGCGAGCGTGTCGGACATATTCGCAAACTCCGCGTCTTTGGCAAGCTGCATATATACCTGCGTTTCCACACCGTCGCGAAGGACCAGTACAGGTACGCGTTCACCCGCTTTTTTTCCGTCGAGCGCAGACATATAATCGGTGATCAGATACACGTTTTTTCCGTCGAGCTTGAGAATGATATCTCCCGTCGTCAGCCATTCCTCCCCCACCGTTTCCTCCGTAGTCTGCTCGGTTGCCGTCGGCTCGGTTTCGGGCGGATTGGGGTTCTCTTCCACGACCGTGTACAGCGGTCTGCCGAAAGACGCAAACATCACGATGATCAGCAGTAACGCCAACAGATAATTCATCGTCGCGCCCGCGATAAGGACAATGATACGCTTCCACGGCGGTTGATCGTTAAAACGCTTGCCCTTGGGTTCGGGATATTCCTCTTTATTTTCCGCCGCTTCGTCGGGCAATTTTTCGCTCGACGCAACCCTGCCCCCGTCGTTTTGGAAAACATCCTGCGATTTTACGGTTTCACATTCTTCAAACGGTTTCTCTTCAGACGTTTCCTCCGCTGTCTCTTTCCGCACATCGTCCTCGTCGTAATCCTCGCCGTCAAAAGCGCAGAAACCGCCGAGAGGAATGATACGCAGCGCAAACAACTCGCCTGTTTTCTTACTGCGTTTTTTCAGGATCGCAGGTCCGAAACCAACGGCAAACTCGTTGATCTTAAAGCCGAGGATCTTGCCTGCAACGTAATGTCCGAATTCGTGAATGGTTACCATGGCAAGCAAAATGACGATGGCAAGCAATACGCCACCGATACTTTTCATTACGCTCGCAAAAGATAACAGATATGCTGTCAATGTATTTACTCCTGATTTTGATATTTTTTCCGTAATGCGTTTCGGTTTTGGAATTATACCTTCGAAATATATTCCTTGGCCAACGCCCGCGCCCGCGCGTCGGTAAGCTGTAATGCCTCATAGCAATCCGCTTTCATCCGTTCCGTTTTTTCCAACACGGCTTCCATCGTTTTCGCAATCTGCAAAAACGGGATCCTTCCGTCCAAAAACGCGCGCACAGCGATCTCGCCCGCGCCATTCAATGCGCAAGGATAATTATCCCCCCATTCGGCACTTGTCAATGCAAGATCATAGCACGGGAAGCGTTTCCGCTCCAACGGTAAAAACCGTATCGCACCCAACGCCACCAGATCGAGCGGCTTTAATCCGCAATCCAGCCGTTCCGGATAGGTCAACGCAAGCTGGATAGGCAGCTCCATCGTCGGATAACTCATCTGCGCCATAACGCACCCGTCGTCGAATTCCACCATCGAATGTATAATGCTTTCCGGTTGTACCACCGTAGAGATCTTTTCCAACGGCGCGTCATACAGCCATTTCGCTTCGATCACTTCGAAGCCCTTGTTCAAAAGGGTCGCGCTGTCGATCGTAATCTTTGCACCCATTTGCCACGTCGGATGCCTCAACGCAGACATGGGTGTCACGTTTTGCAATTCTTCGGGGGTATATGAATAAAAAGGTCCGCCGCTGGCGGTGATAATCAATCGTTTAAAGGATGCTTTCAGGCGAAAATTCAACGCCTGCCACAGCGCGGAATGTTCGCTGTCTACGGGCATTAAGCGCAACCCTGCCCCCCTCGTTTGATTCATGACCAGCTCGCCGCCGCAAACAAGCGTTTCCTTATTCGCCAACGCAATATCTTTTTTCAGTTCAACGGCTTTCAAACTATACGCTAATCCCGCAAAACCCGTAGCGGCAATAAACGCAATGTCTCCGTATGCGATCGAGTCCTCCGCCGCCGACCTACCGTAACCAAACCGCACGCCGTCGGGAATCAGGTGCGCAATCCGCGCCCCCTCCGCTTCATCCGCGAGTGCGGCGTATTCGGGCATAAATTCCCGAACCTGTTTTAAAAACAGTTCCGAGGACGAATTCGCCACAAGGCTGCGTATACGGAATTTTTCGGGATACCTACGGACGACCGAACAAACCTGCCGTCCGATCGAACCTGTAGAACCGATCAACGAAATCGTTTTCATAATCTCCTCTCGTGTCAAAGCACGGCGATCACCAAATAGATCAGCTCGAACATCTGGTACACGACGACCGCCGCAAACAGCGTACTGTCGATACGGTCGAGCACGCCGCCGTGACCGGGCATGATCTTGCCCATGTCCTTGATCTCCGCTTTGCGCTTGATACAGCTTTCAACCAGATCGCCGAGTGCCGAAGCCGCCGCCGCTACAAGCCCGATCACAAGATATATCGGCAACCAAACGTACATCATTTCAAAAGAACCGACCACCAGCGCGTTGTACGCAAAATACACGACCGCCGCGCCCAGCATACCGCCGATCAGGCCACCGATACCGCCGATGACCGTTTTGTTGGGGGAGATCGAAGGCGCCATCTTTTTCGGGAATATCTTTCCGAAAAACCTGCCGAACAGATACGCGATCGTATCCGCACACGGCGAAACCACAAAAATCAATAGGATCGCCAACCGTGAATCGATGGCAAACCGCATAGCCAATTCTTCGGGAACTCTCGCGCCCGTATGATTCGCCAGCACCATTAGGCTGAGCATCACCGTAGGATACACGGCGGACAGCATAGAAACGCCGAGGCTTTCCAGCGTCGTCTCTTCGTGACGGATAACCAGCAGCAACAACAGCGCGAGAACTAATATAAAAAAGATGACCGCCGTTACGTGCAGACCGCGTTTGAAAAAATATTCGCATACCGCACATACGGGAATACACACGACGGAAAACACCGTTACGATCCCTCGTTCCGCTTCCGTCATGCGTGGTTTCATCGCGCGCAACATCTCGAAAGTGCCGATCAGCGCAAACGCGTAAATAAGCACGTCAAAAAGAAGGTCGTGTACAAACACCTTCAAACAATAAGCCGCAACCAGAATCGCGATGTAGCAAACGCCGCTAATAAATCGAGTTTTCATTTTTTCGCCTTACCGCAGGAGGTGCAAAGTAGATCTGTTGTCACGTATTTTATACGTGAACGCAACCCTGCCCCTTGCGTTTTAAAAAATTATCTTACAGTTGTTCGTCCGTTTTCCCAAACCTTCTTGTCCGACGGGAAAAATACAAGATCGCTTCATCGAGATCCGCATCGGAAAATTCGGGGAACATTTTATCGGAAAAATACAGTTCCGCATATGCAGACTGATAGAGCAAAAAATTGGACAATCGCACTTCTTTTCCCGTGCGAATGACAAGATCGGGGTCCGGTAAACCGCCCGTATAGAGCAGCCGCGCGAAACTCTCCTCCGTTACTTTTTCCCCTCTTTCCACGGCATTATTCACCGCGCGGACAATTTCATCCCGTCCGCCGTAGCAAACGGCTACGTTGATTCCCCTACCCTCAAAACCGGCAGTTTCACGTTCGGCATCCTGCAAGATCTTTTGTATATCCTCGGGCAACAAAGACACGTTTCCCAGCGCGCGAAGCCGCGTTTTGCGCTGCTTTATCTGCTTGAGATAGTCTTTGAAATACGTTCTGAAAAGCTCGAACAAACCGTCCAATTCCTCTTTCGGTCGTTTGAGATTTTCGGTAGACAGCGCGTACACGGTGACGTATTTCACCCCCAACGTAAACGCGCGCTCCATCAGCCCGATCATCCGCTCCATACCCTTTTTATGACCATACGAACGGGGCATCAGGCGAGACCTCGCCCAACGCCCGTTTCCGTCCATGATCATTGCAATATGTTTCGGAATCTTCGTCTCCGCTACTATTGTATTCCCACTCATGACTCAAATAGACATCAATTCCTTTTCTTTTGCGGAAATGATCCCTTCGAGTTTGCTCATATACTCCGTAATCGTCTTTTCAACGTCTGCTTCGCAACCGGAAGCGGCGTCCTCGGACAGTTCTTTTGCCGTTTTCATCTTTTTGATGACGTCCATTGCCTCGCGGCGATGATTACGAACGGCGACCTTTGCTTCCTCACCCATCTTCTTCGCCTGTTTTACAAGCTCTTTTCTGCGTTCTTCCGTCATTACGGGGAACACAAGCCTGATCACCTGTCCGTCATTGGTCGGCGTAAGCCCGATATTCGATTGCAAAATCGCCTTTTCAACGGCTTTCAAAAGGGATTTATCCCAGAGATTGATCTGCAAACAACGGGCGTCCAATGCGGATACGTTACCCAGCTCGATAAGTTTACTCATACCGCCGTACGCTTCCACCTCGATACGGTCGAGGATCTTGGGGTTTGCTCTACCCGTACGCAATGCGCCGTATTCGTTTTCAAGCGCGTCCAGCGTATTACCCGCTTTTTCTTCCAGCTCCAGCATCATTTCTTCAATTTTTTCGTTTTCGATCATGATTTTTCTCCTTACTTGTTTTTTATTTTTCCAACGTACCGTTGGGTCTAGTCTTTCTATCTTTCCCGTTCGGGACTAATAACTAAATCGGCCCCCAACAGGAGGTCAAGGAACCCAGTTCCTTGTCAGGGTGCAGGGGCGAAAACCCTTGCCGAGGTGCGGAGCAGAGCTCCGCGAAAGTAAGCCCCCAATCAAGCTACGCTTGCGCCCTTACGCCGTTATGCGCTATTGCAACGAAGTCGCCCTAGAGCCCCCAAAAAAGCAAAGCTTTTTTTGCGTCCTTTATTGCGTTGCTTTGCAACGCATCAACGCCGAAGGCATATTAGCGCAAGAGGCTATGTCTCTTAACTCCGGTCTCGAAGCCAAAGTGCTCTGTTCTTAAACGTTGATGAGCGTGCCGAGGTTTTCCTCTCCGCACACCGCGCGGACGATCGAGTTCTCCTCGTTCAGACCGAACGCCAGCGTCGGCACGTTGTTTTCCATACACATCGTTGCCGCCGTAAAATCGATCACCTTTAATCCGCGGTTGATAATGTCCGCATATTTCAAAACTTCGTATTTCTTCGCAAAAGGATTGGTCTTTGGATCGGAATCGTAAATCCCGTCCACGTTTTTTGCCATCAGCAGGATATCCGCGCCGATTTCGCACGCGCGAAGCGCCGCCGCCGTGTCCGTCGAACAGTACGGGTTACCCGTGCCGCAGGCGAAAATAACGATCCTGCCCATTTCAAAATGCCTAAGCGCCTTACGCAGGATAAACGGCTCGGCAAGCGACACCATATCTAACGCCGTTTGCACGCGCACAGGCACGCCGCGCTGTTCGATCGCGTCCATCATCGCAAGCGAGTTCATCACTGTTGCCAGCATCCCCATATGATCGGCGGTCGTGCGGTCCATATTCGTGCCCTGACGCCCACGCCAAAAATTGCCGCCGCCGATAACAAGCCCCACCTGTACGCCCATGCTGTGGATCTTGACGATCTGTTCGACAACGGGCGCAATGACTTCGTGATTGAGTCCGAAATGCTGATCGCCTGCAAGCGCTTCACCCGAAAGCTTCAGCAAGATTCTCTTGTATTTAGGCTCCATAGTCTTCCTCCGTTAGCCCGAAATATTTCATTTTACCTATTATACCATATTTTTCACAAGAAAGCTATACTATTTATGCAAAAAGTTGGTGAAATTTAGAAGTTTTTTATTTGTAACGTTAAAAACGCGCAGGCTTTCACCTACGCGTTTTTTATTTTTGCCCGATCGGGGGTTAGTTCTTCATTGCAGCAACTTGCTTTGCAACTTCTTCGCTGAGGTCTTCGCTCTTCTTTTCAAGGCCTTCGCCCATAATGAAGAATGCGAATTTGTTGATGGAAACGCCGCCCGCTTTAACAAGCTCGGCGATCTTCTTCGAATCATCTTTGATGAACGCCTGTTCCAACAAGCAGTTTTCTTCGTAGAACTTCTTGATTCTACCCATGACCATCTTTTCAGCGATCGCTTCGGGCTTGCCTTCGTTCATAGCCTGCTGTTTCAGCACTTCTTTCTCTCTTTCGAGGGTCTCTGCGGAAACCTCTTCCTTCGTAAGGTAAGCGGGCTTCGTGAATGCGATCTGCAAGGTAACGTCGT
The DNA here is from genome assembly GCA_045128175.1 of Candidatus Scatosoma sp. GTDB lineage: Bacteria > Bacillota > Clostridia > Christensenellales > Borkfalkiaceae > Scatosoma. Next base: position 1,870 of record JBGVRF010000027.1, on the reverse strand, counting down.
GCGCGACCTCTTTCGCCGCTTCCGTAGCCTCGCCTGCTACGTCCAGCATTACGCCCAGCTTGCCGCCAAGGTGGATATAGCTTTCCAAGAAGCCCTCCGTCGTGTATTTAACGAATCTTCTGATCGCGATCTTTTCGCCGATGATCGCCGTTTTACCCTTGAGGTATTCTTCCACCGTCGCGTCGCCGAGCTTGCAAGCAAGCAAAGCTTCTACGTCTGCGGGATCGTCTTTGATGATGACTTTTGCAGCTTCGGTTGCGATCTCGGAGAACTGAGGGTTCTTTGCAACGAAGTCGGATTCGCAGTTGACTTCGATCAAAACGCCCGTTTTGCCCTCGATATAGCAAGCAACGATACCTTCCGCAGCGATACGGGAAGCCTTCTTTTCAGCCTTTGCGATGCCTCTTTCTCTCAAGAGGTCCGCCGCCTTGCTCATATCGCCGTCAGCGTCCGTCAATGCTCTTTTGCAGTCCATTACGCCTGCGCCCGTTCTTTCGCGAAGCGCCATTACGTCTTTAGCGGTAAATGCCATAATACTTTTTCTCCTTAATTTATTATAATCGATAATTTTTTCAAATTTGATTAACGGGCGATGTTTTACTTTCGCCCGTCAACAATACGTCTTTATAAAGACTTACGCGTTTTCTTCAGCCGCAACAACCTCTTCAATGGAAGTGGGTTCTGCGTTCTCTTCAACAGCTTCCGCAACGGGAGCGACAAGCGCTTCTGCGCCCTGATTCGCTTCGATGACCGCGTTTGCGATCACGGACGAAATAAGCTTGATTGCGCGGATCGCGTCGTCGTTGCCGGGGATCACGTAATCGATCTCATCGGGGTCACAGTTGGTGTCGGTGATCGCAACGATCTTGATACCAAGCTTCTTCGCTTCTTTGATCGCGATGTCTTCATTGTGGGGATCGACAACGAACATAACGCCGGGCATCGCCTTCATCGTCTTGATACCGCCAAGGTTCGCCTGCAACTTGCCCATTTCTTTCTTGAGAAGCATAACTTCTTTCTTGGGAAGAACTTCAAAATCGCCGTTTGCTTCCATAGCTTCCAGCTTTTCCAATCTCTCAACACGGCTTCTCATCGTCTTGAAATTGGTAAGGCAACCGCCAAGCCAACGGCTGTTCACGTAGTACTGACCGCAACGTTCCGCTTCTTCCTTGATCGCGTCCTGCGCCTGCTTCTTCGTACCGACGAAAAGGACGGTCTTGCCTTCCTTAACGCTTTCGCAAACGAACGTGTACGCTTCTTCGATCAACTGCGCCGTAAGCTGCAGGTCGATGATGTGGATGTCGTTTCTTGCCGCGAAGATGTACTTCTTCATTTTGGGGTTCCACTTTCTCGTCTGATGACCAAAGTGAACGCCTGCTTCCAAGAGCTGCTTCATAGTGATAACTGCCATAATTCAAACCTCCGTTTTTCCTCCTCGGCTTGCGTTGGCTCGTAATGACGTCCGCATGAAAAAGAATTTACGGACACGGATTACGCACAATGCACGAGTGTGAATTTTTAGCTATATTATTTTACCACAAAGGACAAGCGATGGCAAGCTATTTTTACCGCTTTTACGGGATTTTTTTCCGTTTTTTAAGAATTTTATTTTTCGCTTACGCGACGGAATGAAAACAGCTCTCTTATACGAGGGCTGTTTTTGATTTTTTATAAAATTTACAACTCCCAAACGACGGGGGTGATACCGTCCTCGGCGTAGTGCCAATAGTTGCCGTTGTAAGCCGTGCCGTCCTCGTTCAACGGCGGTTCGCTTTCACTGTAAAAATAGACGGTGGCGTTGTTGGGAGGATTTTCGTCTTCTTCGCTGAATTGAATTTTATCCCAGTCTGTTTGTGTACCCTTGTAATAT
>JBGVRF010000026.1:0-5074 GCA_045128175.1 Candidatus Scatosoma sp. | reverse complement strand
TTTATTTTTCGCTTCCGTCAAGTACTTTTAAGGCCTTTCCGATAATTTTTATACGATTTACACAAAAGCGATAACGAACGCCCGCTCTTACGCGTCATACCGCGCGGCTTAGCTATTTAGCGAAGCCAAGCGAAGCGGCCCGCCCGTGGTCATACCGAAACAGAGTAGCAAAGCCGCAACCAATTGCGTAGCAATTCCATTCACAAACAAAGAGATACACTCCATTCGGGCTACGCCCTCAGCCGGTATGACGAAAGAGAGGTTCGGTATATTCACTTAGTTGGTATGAAAACACGCCGTCATACCGAGCGGACACGCAAAAAAGACGGCTGTAAACACAGTCGTCTTTTCGTCTGATTTCGTAAAAACTTATTTAAGTTCAGCGGTAGCGCCGTTTTCTTTAAGTTTTGCAACGAGAGCTTCAGCGTCTGCCTTGGGAACTGCTTCTTTGATAACGCCCATAGCTTCTACCGCTTTCTTAGCTTCTGCAAGGCCAAGACCGGTAGCTTCACGAACAACTTTGATGATCGCGATCTTGTTAGCGCCGATGTCCTTAAGAACAACGTCGAATTCCGTCTTTTCTTCTTCTGCGGGAGCTGCTTCTGCTGCGCCGCCTGCTGCGGGAGCTGCTGCTACTGCTGCGCTTACGCCGAATTCTTCTTCCAATGCTTTAACGAGTTCGTTCAATTCAAGAACGGTCATAGCTTTTACTTCTTCAATGAGTTTCTGTACATCCATGATTTTTTAATCCTCCGATTTTTAATAATGATTTTTTAATGATAAAATTTAAAAATGTTTCAAGCAATCTCAGTTGCTTTCTTTTGCTTTCGCAATCGCGTCCAAAACGCCAACAAACTTGGAGAGCGAGGACTGGAAGCAGCCGAGCATCTTCGCGATAAGGACTTCTTTGGAAGGGATCGCGGAAAGCGCTTTTACTGCCGCTTTGTCAAGATATTTGTTTTCAACGTACGCGCACTTGGGCACGATCTTCTCCGCCAATGCGGGGGTTTCCTTCGTTGCTTTTGCAAATACCGCTGCGCCGCTCGTTTCGTCTGTGCCGAACACCGTTGCCGTCGTACCGTTGAGGTCCGCGTCGAAATCGGTGATGCCCAGCTCGTTGAAAGCCTTTCTTACAAGCGTATTTTTGTATACCTTGTATTCGCAGCCTGCTGCTCTAAATTTGTTTCTCAAAGCCGTAACTTCCAATACGGTCAGTTTGTTATAATCCGCAAACACGATCGATTTGCTGGAAGTGATCTTCGCTTTGATTTCTTCTACGATTTGTTTTTTAGCTTCAATATTCGCCGACATAAATTACCTCCTTTAAGCGTTTCCGCCTGACATAAAAAATAACCCTATGCCGCGCGGCATAAGGACGTCGTAACTCTTTAAAAGCCTCTGTTCTCACACCTCGACGAGCGGTTTCCCATCAAACACAACGGTACTCGTTTTCTACGGCTGTTGATTTTTACTGTCTTATTATATCATCTCCGTCAAAGGCAGTCAACTGTTTTTAACCGCCCTTGACGAAAATTTTTCAAAAATTTACAACCTAAGTTGTTTTATCGATCAAATCTTGGCAACGACTTTAACGCCGGGACCCATCGTCGAAGCGATCGTTACGCTCTTGATGTACTGACCCTTTGCTGCTGCGGGTTTCGCCTTGATGATTGCGTCCATAAGCGCCGTGAAGTTTTCAACAAGTTTTTCCTTGCCAAAGCTCTTCTTTCCGATCGGGCAGTGGATAATAGCGGTCTTATCGAGTCTGTATTCGACTTTACCTGCTTTTACTTCTGCGATCGCCTTTTCTACGTCCATGGTAACCGTACCGGACTTGGGGTTAGGCATCAAGCCCTTGGGACCGAGCACACGACCGATACGACCTACCATACCCATCATGTCGGGGGTGGTGATCATGACGTCGAAATCGAACCAGTTTTCGTTCTGAATCTTTGCGATCAGTTCTTCCGCGCCAACGTAATCGGCACCTGCCGCTACCGCTGCGTCTGCCTTCGCACCCTTTGCAATAACCAAAACTCTCTTGGTCTTACCGGTACCGTTGGGAAGGACGAGTACGCCACGGACCTGCTGGTCTGCCTGACGGGGGTCAACGCCCAAACGAACGTGCATTTCTATCGTTTCGTCAAATTTTGCTTTCGCCGTTTCAAGCAAAACGGAAACCGCTTCCGCCGCTTCGTACTGCTTGCTCAAATCAAATGCTTTTACGCTATCCTGATATTTTTTACCGTGTTTCATCTTTTACCGCCTCCTTGATTACTCTTCGACGGTAACGCCCATACTGCGAGCGGTACCTGCGACCATACTCATAGCGCTTTCCAAGCTGGTGCAGTTAAGGTCGGGCAATTTCGTTTTCGCGATTTCTTCGACCTGCGCTTTCGTCAGCTTACCAACCTTTACGGAGTTGGGCTTCGCGCTTGCCGTTTCCAGACCAAGCGCTTTCTTGATCAAAACGGGTGCGGGGGGCGTCTTCAAAATAAACGTGAAGGAACGATCCTGATAGATCGTTACGACCACGGGGATAATGAGACCAGGTTTGTCTGCCGTTTTTGCGTTGAATTCCTTCGTAAAGCCGGGAAGGTTGATACCGAAGGGACCAAGGGTCGAACCTACGGGAGGAGCCGGCGTGGCTTTACCTGCGGGAAGCTGCAATTTTACGACTGCTGTAATTTTCTTAGCCATAAATATTTTCTCCTTAGTGGTTTTGACAAGGCGCCCTCGAAAATTTGACGCCTCTCCCACTTATTGACAATGTTAAACGTTACGCGGTGAAATCGTTGCGATCCTCTCGCCGCCTCGCGGCGCCCTCCCTTTCACAGGGGGGTGCCAAAGCGCGCGAGATCACGACTCGCTTTCTTCCGCATTTTCTTCGGGCAAAGGCGCGTCCACTTTTTTAATCTGGATATATTCGACCTCTACGTCCGTGTTTCTGCCGAACATACTGGTCGAAATCTTCGCCTTTTGCGCCGCTTGATTAAGCTCTTTGATCGTACCCAAAAATCCTTTCAAGGGACCGTCCTCGATGGATACCGTATCGCCCACCGCGAAAATTTCATCGGAGACGAATTCTTCCAAACGCATCTTGCGGATCTCTTCCTCTTTCATGGGGATAGGACGACCCTGAGGGCCACAGAAACCCGTTACGCCGCGCGTGCTGGTAACGTAGTACCAGATTTGGTTGGTGTAGATCATCTTGATAAAGACGTAACAAGGCAACAGCTTTCTTTCCACCACCTTGCGTTTGCCGTTCTTTTCTTCAATGACCTGTTCCATAGGGATCTTCAGATCGACGATATAATCACCCAGATTGTTGTTTTCAATCAGCTTTTCCAAGCTGTCTTTTACCATCGCTTCATACCCGGAATAGGTATGCAGGATGTACCACTTGGGCTCTTCGTTCATCGGCATTGCTATTTGTCCTCCGAAATTACGAGATCAAGCCCAACAGCCAGGTGAGCAGCTGATCAACGCCCGTCGTGACCAGCAAAAACGCCGCAACGATCACGAGAACAACGCCCGTCGTCTTGAGAACGGTGGGGAAGGTGGGCCAGGTGACTCTCTTCAGTTCGGAAAAGGTTTCCTTCAGCTTAGCGCCGACGCGACGAAACCAGTTGGGTTTCTTGTTTTTTGTTTTAGTAGCGTTTGCCATTTGTTACCTCGCGAGCGCCCGCGTCCACGCAAAAACGACGGCTGCCCTGCCAGACAGCTTGTCTTTGCCGAAAAACGGCGCGCTTAAAAATTATTTCGACTCTTTATGGTCGGTGTGCTTTTTGCAGAAAGGACAGTATTTGCTGAGGGTCAATCTGTCGGGATCGTTCTTCTTGTTCTTGATGCTGTCGTAGTTTCTATGCTTGCACTCGGTGCATTCAAACGTAATTTTGGCTCTTGCCGTTTTGGTTGCCATGATCAAAACTCCATACAAAAAATTACACCCCTCTTCGGGTGCGTATGATAAGTTTACCACACATTCAACGTCTTGTCAATCTTTTTTGAAAGCTTTTTTGAAACTTTTTTATTATTTTTTCATTTTTTTCTATTCGTGACGAAACTTTCCGCTTTATCATACCTTTTTCGCTTGCCTACCGCGCGCGGACACCGCGGGCAGAAAAGCCTTCCCCTTGGAGAGGAAGGCGTTGCATTGAACGAAACGGAGGCTAGAAAAACAGGACTTTTAATGCTTTACAAACCGTATTCTTCCGCCAAAGCCTTAAACAACGGCAACGCGCGCTCGATCTGTTCCGTCTGCACGCAGTACGCCACGCGCACCCAGCCCTTATAGCCGAAATCCGCGCCGTTGACCAGCAACAACTCGTACTTTTTCGCGCGTTCGCAGAACGCCGCCGCATCCTCCTCCAAAGCCTTCACGAACAGGTAGAACGCCCCGTCGGGATAAATACAGGTATACCCGCTTTCCGTCAAACCGTTGTACAACAGGTCGCGGTTGCGCTTATACACGCCGAGATCGGCGGTCATACCGTCGCATTCCGCCGCCACGCGCTGAAAAAGCGCGGGCGCACAGACGAACCCGAGCGACCTGCCCGCACCGCAAACCGCCGCGTAGATCGCTTTCGCGTCCGTCGCCTGCGGATTTACCGCGATATACCCCACGCGCTCGCCCGGAAGGGACAGCGATTTCGAATAAGAATAGCACACGATAGAGTTTTTATAATATTTCATCGGGCAGGGCACGACGGTTTTCTTATCGTAGACAAGTTCCCGATACGGTTCGTCGGAAATGAGATATACGGGCGCGCCGTATTCCGCCGATTTCTTTTCGAGGATCGCCGCCAGACGTTCGATCGTTTCCACGCCGTACACAACGCCCGAGGGGTTATTGGGGGAATTGATCAGCACACCCTTGACGCGAGGACTAAACGCCTTTTCCAGCGCCTCGAAATTTGGCAGCATCGTTCTTTCGTCGGAGGGAAGCACGACGAGCTTTGCCCCCGAATTTTTCACAAACACGTTATATTCGGGGAAGAATGGCGCAAATGTGATAAACTCGTCCCCTTCGCAGGCAAGCGCTTTGAACGTGATGGTAAGCGAAGCCGCCGCG
>JBGVRF010000025.1:0-8673 GCA_045128175.1 Candidatus Scatosoma sp. | reverse complement strand
TTTCTGTTCGCGGGAAGCGTTCGGGAAAATATAAAATACGGTTCTTTCGACAAATCGGAAGAAGAGATGATATTAGCGGCAAAACGCGCGAATATTCACGATTACGTGATGAATCTGCCCAACGGATACGATACTGAAGTTGGTGAACGTGGTGTAAAATTGTCGGGAGGTCAGAAACAGCGTATTTCCATTGCTCGCGCTTTTCTTAAAAATCCTTCCATTTTGATTTTGGACGAGGCGACCAGTGCGTTGGATAACATGACGGAAATGCAGGTGCAGAGCGCTTTAACGGAGCTTTCCGAGGGAAGAACGACGCTGGTGGTTGCGCATCGCTTATCGACGGTTAAAAACGCAGACGAAATACTTGTCGTCACGGATGGAGAGATCACCGAACGCGGTTCTCACGAACAGCTGGTTGAAAACGGCGGCTTGTATGCGGAATTGTATCGTTATCAATTTAAGGATTAAAAAATCGGAGGGTAATTCTCTCCGATTTATATTTTTTATCATTATGTGATGATCTTGGGCATTTTTTTTACGATGATACGATCAGGAACCTCGCCGTTGCTTACAACGTAATCAAGCGCGCTGAGAGAACAGAGATGATAAGGGGAAGTTTTTCCGAATTTTGTGCTGTCGCAAAGGAAAGCTTTTTTTGCCGCATGTTTCAGCATTGCTTTACGAATAACGTTTTCCGCTTCGAAGCAATCGTAAATTTCTCCGTTTGCGTCTACGGATTGAGCAGAAAAAAAGGCAATGTCCGCATGAAAATTACCGATCATTTCTTCGGCGTAATTCCCGACCAAAACGGAACGGTTTTGCTTGGAAACGTATCCTCCCGTTGAGTATGCTTCGATATTGTTTTTCGCGAGCAAAGAAAGGGTATCAATACCGTTTGTGATGACTTTCAGATTTTCAAATTCAGATAAATATTCCGCAATATAAAAGGCGGAAGTGGTGCCGTCGAGAAAGATCAGATCTCCGTTTTTGATCAGCTTGATGGCAGCAAGTGCCATTTTCTTTTTCTCAAAGCTGTTTTGATGGGTGCGGAAGGAAAAGCTCGGATATGAATTGTTTTCATTATTGATCTGTGCGCCGCCGTGGGTGCGCGTAACGAGTCCGGTTTGCTGCAACTTGCTCAATTGTCTTCTGACGGTAGACGGACTGACGGAAAGAACGTTTGACAATTCTTCAATGGAGGCGTATTCGTTTTTTTGTAGGTGCGTCAATATTTCTTGCGCGTAATTATTTTTCATAAAATCTGTTTGTTTTTCTATAAATGAGCATAAAAAATGCTCGTTTTACCTTTTTATTATTCAAAAAAGCATTTTATTGAAAACACTTTGCTTATTTTTGCAATTTATATTATAATATAATAAGAAATAGTTGTCAAGTATTTTTATGAAAATACGGAGGAGAAAAATGTTTGACGTAATCGTGATCGGAGGCGGCGTTATCGGTGGAACGATTTTGCGCGAGCTGACCAAATATAAATTAAAAAGTTGTCTATTGGAAAAGGAAAACGACGTATGCATGGGACAAAGCAAAGCAAACAGCGGTATCGTACACGCGGGATACGATGCTGTTCCGGGTACGTTGAAAGCTCGATTCAACGTATTGGGCAATAAAATGATGCCGCGCTATGCGGCAGAATTGGGGGTTAAATACCGCAACAACGGTTCTCTTGTCGTTGCTTTTTCAACGGAGGAGATGCAAACGTTACAGAACTTAAAGGCGCGAGGGGAAGAAAACGGCGTTTACGATTTAGAGATTCTTGACATGGTGGCGTTGCGCGCGATGGAACCCAATATCTCGGAAGCGGCGTTGGGCGCATTATACGCGCCGACAGGTGGTATTGTTTGTCCGTACGAGTTGACGATCGCGGCAATCGGGAATGCAATGGATAACGGCGCAACGTTGTATACCGATTTTGAGGTTACGGTAATAGAGAAAAACGGGGATATTTTCACTGTAAGTTCGTCGGACGGGAAAACGGTCATGGGGAAAATTATTATTGATTGCGCCGGTTTACAAAGCGGTAAGATCGCAGCGTTGGCGGGGGATAACAGCGTAAAGATAGGCGCAAGAAAGGGAGAATATATTTTGTTGGATCGGGAAAGCGGAGATTTTGTTTCACATACGCTTTTCTTTACGCCGACAAAGCTGGGAAAAGGTATCCTCCTTACGCAGACGGTCGACGGGAATATCCTTCTCGGTCCCACTGCGGAAGAATTGGAAAAAGCCGATACGACAACCAGCGCAGAGGGCTTGGCTTTCGTTATTGAAAAAGCGCGTAAAATGAGTAAAAATCCGCCGTTATTCAATACGATCACGTCCTTCGCGGGTATTCGGGCGTATTCGGAGTACCATGATTTTATCCTTGAGGAAAGCAAAGCGGTTAAAGGATTGATTCTTTGTGCGGGTATCGAGTCTCCCGGTTTGACTTCTGCACCGGCGATTGCGGAATATGTAGTGAAAGAACTGATCGGTGTCAATCTTCCTTTGGAGAAAAACGAAGCCTTTAACGGAGTTCGCAAACCGGATTATTTCTTTAAAAATTTATCGTTGGAAGAAAAGAACGAGATCATTCGAAAAGACCCGTCATACGGAAAAATCGTTTGCAGATGCGAGCAGATCACAGAAGGTGAGATCGTGTGCGCCATTCATAAAAATCCTCCTGCGCGGAATATCGATGCCATAAAACGCAGAACACGTTCGGGGATGGGCAGATGTCAGGGTGGATTTTGTCAGCCGCGTGTCGCAGAGCTGATCGCAAGAGAAACAAGGATCAAAATGGAGCAGGTTACTAAGAGCGGTAAAAACTCGAATTTATTGGTCGGTGTGTTGAAAACGGCAGAGGGGGGCGTAACAAGTGAAAACAAATTATGATATAGTCGTCATCGGTGGCGGTCCTGCGGGACTTGCCGCGGTCATTGCTGCTTATGATAACGGGGTAAAGGATATTTTAATTTTGGAACGGGAAGAACGTCTCGGCGGGATCCTCAATCAATGTATCCACAACGGTTTTGGTTTAACGAGGTTTAAAGAAAGCCTTTCGGGGCCGGAATACGCGGCAAGGTTCATTGATGAGGTGAAAGCACGGAATATCGAGGTGCTGACCGAAACCACGGTTTTATCGTTGACAAAGGACAAACGGATCACAGCGATCAATTCTACGCAAGGCGTATTTGTTTTACAGGCGAAGGCGGTTATTTTAGCGATGGGCTGTCGGGAAAGAAGCCGTGGCGCGCTGAACGTTGCGGGTAGCCGTCCGGCAGGGATCTATTCTGCCGGTACAGCACAAAAATACGTCAACATCAAAGGCTTTATGCCTGGTAAAAAAGTTGTTATCCTTGGTTCGGGGGATATTGGATTGATCATGGCGCGACGTATGACGTTGGAGGGCGCAAAAGTGCTGGCCGTATGTGAGATCATGCCTTATTCCAGCGGTTTAAAACGAAATATCGCACAGTGCTTAGACGATTTTTATATCCCTTTGTATCTCAATCATACTATTACGAAAATCGAAGGGGAAAAACGCGTTACGGGCGTTGTTGTGTCTGAGGTTGACGTAAACAAGAAACCGATCGCAGGCACTGAAATGCATTTTGATTGCGATACGGTGTTGTTTTCAGTTGGTTTGATTCCTGAAAATGAGCTGACAAAATCGGCTGAAATCGAATTATCGCCAAAAACTCGCGGTGCGATCGTTTATCAAAATCGCGAAACGCTAGTTGATGGCGTATTTGCTTGCGGCAACGTTTTGCAGGTACACGATCTTGTCGATTTTGTATCGGAAGAGTCGGAGGTGGCAGGCAGGTATGCGTCTACGTATGTTTTGGAAGGAAAAAAGAAGCGTGATGTCGTAGACGTTGTAAACGGAAAGAACGTTTCTTATGTTCTTCCGCAGAAGCTTGACAAAAATCTTGGCGGTCACGTCAAACTGTTTTTTCGCGTAACGAATACGTTTCAAAACTGTACTATTACAGCGTGTTGCAATGATAAAATTTTAGTACAGAGGAAGAAACGAATCGCTGTTCCGGGAGAAATGGAAACGCTGCTTTTAACGGATAACAAGATATCGGAGGTAGACGGCGAGATCATCGTGTCTTTGGAGGTGGATGCATGACGGTGAGAAATTTAACTTGTATCGAATGTCCTATTGGATGTAGCATAGAAGTTGGTTTAGAAGATGGAAAAGTAGTTTATATAAAAGGGAACAGCTGTCCCCGTGGCAAGATGTACGCCGAAAACGAGGTGATTTGTCCGAAGCGTGTGGTGACCTCAACGGTCCGCGCGGAAAACGGGAAGCTTGTGCCCGTAAAGACGGATAAGCCTATAAATAAGAGCGAAATTTTTGCTGTCATGGAAAAGATAAATTCCGTCGTTTGTAAATTACCTGTAAAGATCGGAGATGTGCTTTTTACAAATATTTCCGATGGCGCAAACCTGATCGCGACTAATAATGAGGAATAATATGAAGGACTATTTTGGCAAGGACGCAAGCGTTTTGCAGACAAAAAAATTGTTTTTATTCGACATGGACGGCACGATCTACCTTGGGGATAAATTGTTTGACGGCGTCATCGATTTGTTGAAAAAAATTAAAAACGCGGGGGGCAGGTATGTGTTCATTAGCAATAACGCCTCAAAATCTGTTAAGGATTACGTAAAAAAATTGCAGCGGATAGGCATAGCGGACGTCGATGAAGAAAACTTTTTTACCTCCGCGCAGGCAGCGATGGCATTGATGCAGGAAAAGTATAAAGACGCGCTTATCTATTTACAGGGAACGCGTTCGTTTGTCGAGGCGTTTACCACGAGCTCTTTAAAAATTACTACGGAATATACGGATGAAGCCAAGGTCGTGCTTGTTGGGTTTGATCCCGAATTTACGGGTGAAAAAATCTATACGACGTGTAAGATGTTGACCTTACACGATTTGCCGTTTTATGCCACCAATCCGGATTGGGTATGTCCGGTTGAATTCGGTTATATTCCCGATTGCGGCTCGATGTGTCAAGGTATCGAGCGTGCGACGGGCAAAAAGCCGATTTTTATAGGTAAACCCGAACCGACTATGATCCAAACCGTAATGAAAAAATTTGGCTATAAAAAAGAAGAAACGGTTGTGATCGGCGATCGGTTGTATACGGATATCGCTTCGGGAAATAATGCGGGGGTAGATACGATCTGCGTTTTAAGCGGCGAGGTCACGCTTTCCGAAATCGAACAGGCGACAGGCGTGGAGGTACCGACTTTTGTGTTGAATAGCGTAAAAGATATTGAGATTTGATTTTTTGTAAAACACATAAATATTAGGAGGTAAGGAGAAAAGTGAACTGGGGTGAAATTATTGATCAGCTTTGGATGCTACCGGAGCTTTTATTGTCTATTTTGCTGGGATTTTTTATTGGTTTAGAACGAAAAATAAGATCGAAAGAAGCGGGGATACGTACGCATACCATCGTATGCTTCGGGAGTGCGCTTATGATGGTCATTTCCAAACACGCGTTTGGTAGTGACGCCGATTCGGCGCGTGTTGCCGCGCAAATCGTATCGGGAATCGGTTTTCTTGGCGCAGGGATGATCGTATATTATCAACACGAGGTTCGCGGACTCACTACTGCGGCGGGCGTTTGGACGACGGCCGGTGTCGGAATGGCGTGCGGAGGAGGTTTGTATACCGTCGCTGTTGGTGCAACACTCATTTTGATTCTGGTTCAGTGTATTTTGCATTTGCCTTGTCGGGTTTTTCGTGCAAAACGAATATATTCAGTAAAGATTGAGTTTTTACAGACGGGTGATGAAAATGTCCGCATCAAAGAGATTTTCGGTACGGACCGCTTTAATCAGCTTGTGATAAAACGCGAAGAAGACAGGGTTGTTTACAGTGCAACGTTGAATACGGATAAAGAATTTTCTTCTACTCGATTAAATGAGATCATAGCGGAAAATTCGTTTATCTGTTCAATAGAGCGTTGCGATAAAGAATGATCATATCAGCATAAAAAATAGGTTGTTATTATGAAAACCTATTTTTTATGCAAAAAGCAACTGCGAGTGGAAACTCGCAGTTGCTTTTATGTTTATTTAAGTAATTTTTAAAGATGTAAAAAGGGGCATCGGAAAATTTTTGATGCTCCTTTTACTACAATATTATAATTATATTCTAAAGAGAGGCTATAATTGTATTGACATTAAAATAAAAAAAGATTAAAATAAAACAGTAAATATTTACGCAAAAAATAATGGGTGCGCGTTTAATCAATATATTGTGGTAAAAAAGAAGAAAAACCACAATATAATGTGGTTTTTCTAACTATGGCAGGGGAGACGCGATTCGAACACGCAACCTACGGTTTTGGAGACCGCTACTCTACCGTTGAGCCACTCCCCTAGACAACGAAGCTATTATATAACAAAAAAAATAATTTGTCAATTGTTTTTGGGCGTTATAACGAGAAATTTTTTAAAAAAAGAAAAAACTATAAAATAGAGAGATTATTAACATGAAAACGGTTACTTTATATACGGATGGTGCCTGTTCGGGAAATCCGGGGCTTGGCGGATACGCAGGGATACTTATTTACGGTGACGTAAAAAGGGAATACAGTGGTTCGGAGGTGCAAACCACAAACAACCGTATGGAAGTGATGGCAGTGATCGTTGGATTGAAGCGTTTGAAGTATCCGTGTAAGGTTGAGATATACAGCGATTCCGCCTATACGGTCAACGCGTTTACAAACGGTTGGATCTACGGCTGGAAAAAGAGCGGCTGGAAAAAAGCAGACGGAAAGGCGGTTTTAAACGTGGATCTTTGGGAAGAATTATATAAATTGACCCGAACGCATGAAGTTACGTTTCATAAAGTTGCGGGGCACGCCGATAACGAACTGAACAATCGTTGCGATGAGCTTGCCCGTGCAGCCATTGCCGAGCTTCGAAAAACGTTGCCTGTCGATTTTGACATAAATAATGCAGATGAAGAGTAAGTTCTCAATGTATACGATTTTAGAAAAATAAGAGAAAAGATACCAAAAGGTCCAAAACGAGAAAGAGGAACACCATGAAAGAAAAAGCAAAGAGTAAGAAAAACAAAAAAAGAGTAGAAGTAAAAATAACAAGGAAGGGAAAAGTTTTTTTTATTCTTGCTTTTTTCTTGATGTCTATCGCATGTTTTGTATTCGCATTGCTTTGTTTGCAAACGACGAGTAGCCCTTTTCTCATAAAGCATGCCGTATTGTTTTCCCTATTGACTACCTTGGTCATCTGTTTGGCTTGTATTCTTTCCGTTTGGTTCGCGCATAGCGGAAAAGAGACTTTAACAAAAACATTTTTCAGCGGTTATCTTTTGGTTTTATTTGTACTCGTATTGCTCTTTATTTTGCAAAAAACAGGCTTTTTCGAGGTTATGCAAAGCACGGAGAGTTTGCAAAAATATATTGAGGAAGCAGGGGCGTGGATGCCGATCGTATTTATTGCATTGCAATATTTACAAACTGTCATCTTGCCGATCCCAACTGCGGTCAGTACGGTTGCGGGCGTTGCATTGTTCGGTGGTGCCAAAACGGCTCTGTATAGCTTGATCGGAATCATTCCGGCGTCGATCACAGCGTTTTTTATCGGCCGAAAATTGGGATATAAAGCCGTTGCGTGGATGATCGGACAGGATACGTTGGATAAATGGCAGAAAAAACTAAAAGGGAAGGATAATTTTATTTTGACGCTTATGTTTATTCTTCCTGTTTTCCCCGACGACGTTTTGTGCTTTGTGGCGGGTTTATCATCTATGTCTACAAAATATTTTTGCATCATGATCGTGATCTCACGCGTGCTTGGCATTACAAGCACAAGCTTTTTATATGAATATTTACCGATCACTACTTGGTGGGGGATCTTGATCTGGGCGTTACTGTTTATCGCTGTTATCGTTGCGTTTTTTCTTGTATATAAAAACATGGACAAGATTCAGGCTTGGTTGTCAAAGCGGTTTAGGAAGCAGAAAAATAAAGAAGAGAAATAATTTTTATTTATTGTTGCATACTGTTGGTATGTTATATTTCCAAAACAAAAAAATAAATATTAGTTCTGTATAAAATCGGCAATGTGAATTTCTTATTGGAAAAGAGTTTGCATTGTCGTTTTTTTACAGAAAAATTTGAAAATTTTTCATTTCAGCGCTTGCATTTTGTAATTATTTGTAGTATAATGATATTTGGTCGAGAGTTGGCAAAAATTTCTAACGCCAAAATAGTAACAATATCACAGAAATTTCTTGGAGGAAACATTATGGATAAAATTCAATTGCTGCAAGAAAGAAAAGCGAAGCTTGCGGAAGCGGCGAAAGAGATCCGCGGTCGTATCGATGCCGTCGTGGATGAAAACAGTTTTGTCGAACTTTCTGCATTCAGCTTTTCGAAAAACGATTTTTACGGAGAAGAAACGGCGGGCGAAGGCGTTATTACCGGTTTTGCTACGCTGAACGGATATCCGTTTTACATTGTTGCGCAGAATTTTAAGGTTCTTGACGGCGGCGTTTCCAAAGCAAATTGCGACAAGATAGCAAAGTGCCTGGACGCAGCTGAGAAAAATTCCACGCCCGTTATTTATTTATTGAATACGCGTGGGGTGCAAGTAGGTGAGGGTGTCACCGTACTTGAGGGATTGGGT
>JBGVRF010000024.1:0-4488 GCA_045128175.1 Candidatus Scatosoma sp. | reverse complement strand
GATCGGGGAAATTTTGAAAGGAATACCACGAATAATACGGCGATTCTTTTGATTGATACGCACCAACTGAGGAATAATGTCCGTACTTGTTAAAATACACGCTGTCATCGCCCGTATGGTTAAAAACGCCATCCAAAATTAAACGGATCCCATATTTTTTCGCCTCTTTGATCAAAGAAGCAAAATCCGCCTCTGAACCTAAAACTGGATCAAGTTTCAGATAATCGGAAGTATCATAACGGTGATTGGATGCCGCTTCAAATATTGGGTTCAAATAGATCACGGTAACTCCAAGATCTTTCAAATACGGCAATTTACTTTCGATACCCTTAAAATTTCCTCCGAAAAAGTCATTATTCAGTACTTTTCCTTGCGCATTCGGTCGATATGTCGGCATCCCCCCCCAATCATCTCTGGAAATTCTTCCTTCTATGTCAGGCATAGATCCTTTTCTGCAAAAACGATCGGGAAAAATTTGATACATGACTCCGCCTTTAAACCAATCCGGTGTTTTATAATTTTCCGAATACACCGTCAGCATAAATCCGTCATATCGCTCGGTTAAAACGCCCATTTCCAAATGTCCGCAACACACATTGCCTTCCCCTTCAACCGTAAAATGATAAAAATATAGCCCGGTTTCTTGAATTGTAACGGAAACGCTCCAACCAAAGTCTGTTTCCGTCATCGGAATGTCCAAAGCGGCTTCTCCATCGGCATTTATGCGAAAATACGCCTTTTTATCAGGCTTTTTACAATCTGCCGCCGATATTGTTTTTGTCGTGTTCGCTTCAAATGAGGTTCGGCCATTTAATAAAAATAAGTTAAACTGTATTGTTTCCCTTTGGCAAACAGCGCCTATAACGCTTTTGCATGCTGTATCCAATGGATTGTAATAAATACGGAGTCCCATAAATTCCTTATAAATCTAACGAAAAGCCGTAATCTTTCATTACAGCTTTTCGTTGTTTTCATTATTTTGCGTAAATAACAATATTTTAAACGGAAAATCTGTAATTAATCATGCAAAGGTTTTAAATTCCAAATATTTTCCGCGTATTCCTTGATGCTTCTATCCGCTGCAAAATATCCTGCAGCCGCAATATTACGCAAGGATTTTTGATTCCAGCTACGCTTATCTGTTGCGTACAAGCGGGACATTTCCTGCTGTGTAACAAGATAAGACTGATAATCCGCCATACACATATACGGATCGGCCACGGGTGAACCAGTCAAAAGATAGGTCGCGATATCAGCGAAAGATTCTCCGTTAAAGCCAACAATAAGTGCTTCTACTACCTTACGGAGCATGGGGTCTCCATTATAATATACGCTGGCGGAATATCCGTTTCTCCAAATCTCTGATACTTCATCTGCTTTCAATCCGAAAATATAAATATTATCTTTTCCGACCTGTTCGCTCATTTCTACGTTCGCTCCGTCCAGCGTACCGATCGTCAGTGCACCGTTTATCATAAACTTCATGTTCCCCGTTCCGCTTGCTTCTTTACCGGCGAGAGAGATCTGTTCGGAAATCTCGGAAGCGGGCATCAACATTTCGGACATGGTAACGTTGTAATCTTCCATATAGATAACGTTAAGTTTTTTCGCGATTTTCGGATTTTTACGGATATCTTCCGCAAGGAAACAGATCAATTTGATGATCTTTTTTGCCATATAGTATCCGGCTGCGGCTTTTGCCGCGAAAATATACGTCTTCGGTTGCATCGGCGTATCCGGATTTTCTTTCAGGATCAAATAATCGGTAATGATATGCAATACGTTCAGTAGCTGGCGTTTGTACTCGTGCAAACGTTTTGCCTGAACGTCGAACAATGTATCGGGGTCAATCCGAACACCCTGTTTTCTATAAGCAAAATCTGCAAACTGCTTTTTCTTCAACGCTTTGATCTCTTCAAGACGTTTTAAAATGCTATCATCATTTTCAAACTTCTTAAATTGCGCCAACTTGGAAGGAGCTTTTGCGTATCCTTCGCCGATACAGTCGTTGAGCAACGAACAAAGTTCGGGATTAGATTGGTTCAACCAACGTCTATGCGCGATACCGTTCGTGACGTTCGTAAACTTTTCGGGCGTATATTCATAGAAATCCTTAAAAATACTTTCTTTTATGATTTCGCTGTGCAAACCGGAAACGCCGTTGACGTGATGAGACCCGTACACCGAAAGATTTGCCATTTTTACGATATTGTAGGACATGATCGCCATACGGGAAATCTTGTCCCAATCCCCGGGGTAACGCGCCCAAAGATCTTCGCAGAAACGACGGTTGATCTCTTTAAGAATAGAGTAAATACGCGGTAACTTTCTTGCGATAAGGTCTTCCGGCCACGTTTCCAACGCTTCCGCAAGAACAGTGTGGTTGGTATATGCGCATACGGAGGTCGTGATCCCCCATGCCTCTTCCCAACTCATTCCGTTTTCGTCAATTAACAAACGCATGAGTTCAGGGATCGCCAATGCAGGATGCGTATCGTTCAGATGGATTGCAGCCATTTTCGGTAAAAGTTTCAATGAACCGTATCTTCTCTTGTGATCCGCGAGAATGTTTTGCAAAGATGCCGAAACAAGAAAATATTGCTGTTTCAAGCGCAAAGATTTACCTTCGATGTGATTATCCGCGGGATAAAGAACTTTGGAAATAAGGTCCGCTTCGTTATCATCTTTCATTACAGACGCATAATCGCCCTGCGAAAAAAGCTTCATATCAAAGTTTTGTACGCTTCTTGCTTTCCAAAGACGGAGTACGGAAACCGCTTTACTGTCATAACCGGAAACCATCATATCGTACGCAACAGCCTGCACTTCTTTGGCGTTGCGATATAACGTTTCCAAACCGTTTTCCGTCCACTTTTCTTCGATATAACCGTCAAATTTGACCGTGAAAATCTTGTCGCTTCTCTGCGTCAACCAAACTTCGCCTCCGGGCAACCAAACGTCGGGTAACTCCGTCTGCCAACCGTCAACGATCTTCTGCTTAAAAAGACCGTAATCGTAACGAATAGAGAAACCCATCGCGGGATAATCGCCCGTCGCAAGCCCGTCAAGAAAACAAGCCGCCAAACGCCCCAAACCGCCGTTGCCGAGCCCCGCGTCCGGTTCAAGCTCGTACAGATCCTCCAAACATACGTCATAATCTTTCAGAGCATCTGAAAAAGTGTCGTAAATTCCGAGATTATAAATGCTGTTTTTCAAAGAACGCCCCATTAGGAATTCCATACAAAGATAGTACACTCTCTTTGCTTTTGCCGCTTTGGTTTTTAAATGAAAATCGTGCCGCTTTTCCAGCATGATATCGCGGACGCTCATCACGACTGCTTTATACAGCTGATCCTTTTTTGCCTCCGAAGGCGCGACGCCAAAATAACGGGAAAGCTTACCTCGAATAAGCTCCTGTGCCTCCGTTTTGGTAAATTGCTCTTTTTTCATATATCTCTCTCCTAAAAAGTTTTATCCCTTTTCTGTATATCGGATAATATAATCCGTTGATAATTATACACGATTTAGCTAAAAAGGTCAACTGTTTGCGCATACAGTTTTTTATATTCTTTCGCAGAACGTAACCAAGAAAAGTCTGTCGTAGCCGCTTTTTTCATTAAAGCCTGCCATGCTTCGACATTTTTATAGGTATCCAAAGCCTCATGAATGACATACAGCATATCGTAGGGATTACAGGATGCGAACGTGAATCCGTTTCCACCCGCGCCATAGGGCTTAATACTGTCATAAAGCCCACCTGTTTCTCTCACAACGGGAATCGTTGCGTAACGTGAAGCGATCATTTGTGACAACCCACAAGGCTCACTGACGGATGGCATCAGGAAAATGTCTGCGCCCGAATAGATCTTTCTCGACAAGTCACCGTTGAAAGCAATATTTGCCGAAACTTTTCCTTCATATCTTACGCCGAGATCTCGAAAATAATTCTCATATACCGCGTCGCCGGTTCCCAGTAAAACAAACTGAATATCTTCGTGCAGAATATCCTCCGCCACTACTTTTACAAGCTCTAATCCTTTATGGGAAACAAGACGGGAAATCATTGCTATAATAGGAACGTCACGCTGGGGTAACCCTAACATTTTTTGAAGTTCGCGTTTACAGATTTTTTTATTTTCAAGATGTTCCGCGTCAAAATTCGCGAATAACGCTTTGTCCGTGGCAGAATTATAAGAATCTACGTCAATGCCGTTGAGAATACCGGTCAGTTTAAACGCGTTTCGACAGATGATATGTTGCAACCCATGTGCGTACTGCGCCGTTTTGATCTCGTTTGCGTACGTCGGACTGACGGTAGAGAAACGCTCGCAACACTCGATCGCCCCTTTCATCAGGTTGATGCAGCCGTCGTATTCCACTAATGCGCGATGCTCCATGCCAAGCCCAAACAGATCTCCCAGTATATCGAGAGAATATTTTCCTTGATACTCGATGTTGTGAATAGTGAAAAGCGCGCGGATATATTGA
>JBGVRF010000023.1:0-13880 GCA_045128175.1 Candidatus Scatosoma sp. | reverse complement strand
CAACCGCAGCTTCGGGTCCCCCGCAAAAATCGATCATCGGCGTACCGATATTTCCGCAAGCATTCGTTTCGTAACCGCCTTTTTTCAATACGTCTGCAAGCATAGAAACGGTGGTCGTTTTACCGTTGGTTCCCGTCACGGCGACGATCAAGCATTTCATATACCGCGCAGCAAGCTCCGTTTCCCCCACGACCGCTTTACGGTTACGTTTGAATGCCACTGCTAACGGGTGATCAATGGGAATCCCCGGACTTAATACCAACACGTCGCAAACCTCCGACGTTTTCGTCAGATCGTCCTTTTCGATACGTTTCGCGCCTTTTTCCTCCAATCCGCGCGCAGTCTGTTCCACTCGCTCGTTAGATAGATCGTCATAAATATATACTTTTGCACCGCGGGAAAGCAAAAATTCAGCTGCAGCCCGTCCCGAACGGGAAAGCCCAAGCACGAGAAACGTCTGTCTGGAAGGATACATAAATTACCTCCGTTCAATGAAAAAATAGATTATAACAAAACGAGAATACAGACTATTCCCAAAAGCAACGTCACAGTAAAGTACGCATAAGATATTTTACTTTCCGAATAGCCCTTTTGTTGAAAATGATGATGCACGGGCGCCATCAAAAATATCCGTTTTCCGCCTGTTACCTTATAATATATTACTTGAAGAACAACACTTATGACGGAAAAAACAAAACAAGCGCCGATCACAGCGATATAAAGCGCATTGCCTGTAAACGTTCCGATACAGGCGGCAAATCCGCCGAGCGCAAGAGAACCCGTATCTCCCATAAAAACGGAAGCGGAAGAAACGTTAAACAGCAAATACGCAATCAACGCGCCGGTGAGACAAAACGAAAGCGTCGGCATAGCCGAATTTTCACCCTGTAAGATAATGAGTACTCCCATCAAAGCAAAGAACGGAACGCTCACACCGGCAGCAAGTCCATCCAGCCCATCCGTAAGATTGACGGCGTTTACCGTTGCCAAAAAAACAAAAATCACCAAAGGAAATATTCCCCAGCCAATATCTATGCTTTTCCTGAAGAAAGGCAGGTGTAATTCCGTCAATCCAGCGCGCAGACAAAAGATGCCTGCAAATACAGCAATACAACTTTGAAAAGCAAATTTCTGCCAAGCTTTCAGCCCCAAGTTCTCTTTATGTTTCCGTTTTAGAAAATCGTCTAACAAGCCGACGATCATATAAGCAAGCCCGATCGCAATCGAAAGCACCACGGTTTTTTCTGCTTTTGAAATAAATATCGCCGCCGCGATAAGGGCGGCGGTGACAAATGCGATACCGCCCATCGTGGGTGTACCGCTTTTCTTTTTATGCTCTTTTACGTAACCGAGAATGTTTTGTCCCGCCTTCATGCGACGAAGCAGTGGAATCAAGATCAGACAAAAGACAAAGGACAGCGCGAACGCCATCAATGCAGCAAAAAAATATATTTTCATAAATAGTCGTATCACTCTTTAAAAGATCGTGGGCACTCTTTCTTTTTTAATAATTTTTCGATTATATCATGGTCCTTAAACCGGTATTTTATACCCATAATTTCCTGATACTCTTCGCCGCCTTTGCCTGCAATGAGCAAAATGTCGTTCTCCCTTAAAAGTTCCAGTGCGTAACCGATCGCCGTTTTCCGATCGGGCACAACGACATACTTTATGGAAAAGCGTCGATATCCTTTCTCTATCCCTGCGATGATATCCAAAGGATCTTCGTAACGCGGATTGTCTGAGGTGAGCACGGAAAAATCTGCCTTTTTTGCTGCGATTTCTCCCATCAACGGTCGTTTAGTCTTATCCCTGTTTCCACCGCAACCGAAAAGACAAAGCAACCGTCCTTTACAATGCGGCCGTAAAGCGTCGAGCGATTTTGCAAGTCCGTCCGGAGTATGCGCAAAATCCACGTAAATATCGGCGCCGTTGCAACATCCCACGTTTTCAAGCCTACCGTCAACCCCTTTAAGCAATTTTAATCCTTCGGACACCGACTGCGTTGAAACACCCAACTCTACCGCGCAAGCGGCTGCGGCAAGCGCATTATAAACATTATGTCGTCCGGTCATAGACAGGGATAAGCGACATAAACGATCGTTGATATTTAAAACACATTCCGTTTTATAGAGCGATTCATCCGTAACAACGGCAAAGGCGTCGGCCGGGGTTTGCAAACCGTAAAAAACGGTCTTTTGCATCGAAGCGACCTCCTTTGCCTCACGGCATTTCCCGATCTCGCGACCGGTTTCTTCATCGCCGTTGACGATCGCGATCGGGCAGTCCTTTGAAAATAATCGCAGTTTCGTCTCTTTATATTGCTGCATATCCCGAAAAAAGTCCAAATGATCCTGGGAGAGATTGGTAAAAATACAAGCGGCAAAAGATATCCCGTCTGTTTTTTTATACCAAAGCGCATGGGCAGAAACCTCCATAACGACGTATTCTACGCCGTGCAAAAACATTTCCGCCAACACTTTTTGCAGTTGGATCGGATCTGGCGTAGTAAGCCCCGAATTTATTTTTTTATTGCCGTATCTGATGCCCAACGTACCGATAATCCCCGTCTTTTTTCCCGCGTTTTCCAATATGGAGGCCAGCATATAGGAAACCGTCGTTTTACCGTTGGTTCCCGTAATACCGACGACCCGCATACGCTCGGACGGATTCCCGTAAAAAGCCGCGCTTATCAAGCTGATTGCTTCGCGGGAATCCTCCACGACAATCTGCGGCGCATCCGTTTCCAATCTTCGCTCTGTTACAATAGCAACGGCGCCGTTTTTGATGGCTTGCATCGCATAAACATGTGAATCCACAGCTCCGCCTGTCAGACAAAAAAACAATCCGTTTTCCATGACCGATCGACTGTCCGCCGACAAACACGTTATCTCCGTTTCCATATTACCAAGCAGCTCTTTAATTCCACGTATATTCTTCAAAAGCTTTGATAATCGCATAAAATCACCCCTCGATTTGCATGACTGTTATTTTATTCTATTCGCCTGTCCTGGGCTGTATGTTTTTTAAAGAGATAATTTCTTGAAAAATTTCTCCTGCGCAGGGTGCGGCGACTACGCTACCGTAATACGCGCCCTGCGGTTCGTCGACGATAACAAGCGCCAGATATTTCGGATCGTCCGCAGGAAAAAAACCCACGAACGACGACACGTATTTTCCCGCTGCGATACGTCCGTTTTCGTATTTTTGTGCCGTGCCTGTTTTGCCTCCGATGCGGTAACCATCCACATAGGCTTTTTTGCCACTACCGTCGCGGACTACGCCTTCTAACATTTCTGCAAGTATCGCCGAGGCTTCCTCGCTGATCGTTCGGTTTTGCAACATCTTTTCCGTTTCTCTCAGAACGTATCCGTCATCCGCGTAGATCCGTTTCACAAGATGAGGCGTATAATAATAACCGCCGTTGATCGCAGAAGCTGTTGCACAAGCAAGTTGGATTCCCGATACGGCAATCGTCTGACCGAAACCTATACGGGCAAGATCGCAACCGCGCACTGCCGTTTCCGGCAAAAGCAGACCGTAAGCTTCGCCACTGTAATCGATACCCGTTTTTTGACCGAAGCCGAATGCGGAAAGATATTCGTAAAAAGTTTGCGTACCCAGCGACAGAGCAATATCGGTAAAGCAAGGGTTACAGCTGTTGTTTAACGCCTCCGCAAGCGTTTGATTGCAATGCTTTCCGTTTGCGTGATTACTCCAGCATTTGACCGTCGTTCCGTCTACCGAACGAGTGCGGGAACTCGGAAAAACGTATTTTGTCGAAAACGCTTTCGGATTTCCTTTCAGGTTTTCCTCGATATTTGCAGCCGACGTAATGATCTTAAACGTTGATCCCGGTTCGTAGATATCGCAAACAAGATGGTTCCGCGAAAGCGTATTCAAAAGCTCCGCGTCGTTCCTCGGCACTTCGTTAAGATCGTACGAAGGACAATTGGCAAGCGCAAGGATCTCGAACGTATCGACGTCCAAAACAATGCATTCAGCCGAAGCGGGTGAATATGTAGCCGAAGTTTTTTCCAACGCGCTTTCTACAATTTCCTGGATTCCGTAATCGATGGTAAGTTCGATATTATAACCGTTTTCCGCAGGAAGATAGGTCGCAACACTTCCTTCGATATCGATACCGATCAGATCCGTTTCATACAAAAGCTCGCCGTTTTTACCTGCAAGATACTCGTCGTAATATTTTTCGATCCCGGTCGTTCCAACGTTGTCGGAGGACGTAAAACCGATCACTTGACAAAGCGCGTCACCCTTCGGATATTGACGAATATTATCTCGTGAATAATATACTCCATCCAACGCCAACGCCGTCACTTTTTCGATCTTCTCCTTATCGACTTTTTTCGCCACCGTTACCTCGGAGGCTTTTTTCTTGGTCAATTTGTCGTAAAGAAACTCGCTGTCCGCTTCCAGTGCTTGCGAAAGCAATACGGCTGCAGTTTCCTTATCCTTGACGGCATTTGAACGTGCGTATACCGTATATGCTGTTGTATTGTCCGCTAAAACCACTCCATTGGTATCCGTGATCTTTCCGCGCTCAGCGACAATGGGAAGCTCGCGTGTCCATTGATCGAGCGCGCGATAGCCAAGTTCTTCACTCCAAAGCACTTGAACGTAAAAAAATCTACCGCACAAAATGCAAAAAAGAAAGGTTACCGCCATTCCTATGGCTAGTAACCTCTTTCGTAAAATCGATACCGAATAATCTTTATCTGATTTTTTGATAACCGACACCTCTTTAATTATTTTATTCTCTTATTTGAACCATGCCTTGCGAAAGCGCGTATTCCTGAATAGTTTCCTCCGATTTCGCTTCGGCGATACGGCGTTGCACCTCGGCATTCTGTTCGATAAGCTCTGCTTTTCTTATTTCAAGTTCTTCTAAACGAGCATTCTTTTGATTGATGAGCTGCGTATTGACACAAATAAGCGTCAACATCGCCACAACGATCGTTGCAAATACCGCCATAATCAGCTTGGCAAAAGTGGTAAGCGAATAGCTCTCCTCAGCAACCCTCACTGCCGTTTCCGTTTTGTTTATCTTTATATCGGAGATAACGGTGGGCTGTTCGTAAACGGGAGCAGTGGGCGCAGCGTAGGCAGCAACCGATTCCCGCTCGACCTGCGCTTGGATACGCTCGATCGTCGTTGCATCAAGCAGCCCCTGAGGTGCCTTCGTACGAACATATTCCGTCACGTACGGAGTCTGTTCTCTCGTGGGGATCGGCTGGAAAGTCTGCGTATGTACCACAGGTCTTTCAGGCGTAATGACAGACGCGCGAACGGTATTTTCCTGAATCTCGCTGTCTTTTTCCGCCGTAGCAGAGCCAAACTGATCGCTTTCTATATTAAGCAGTCTTTGGTAACATTCATTTATCTGCGCGTTATGCCGATCTCTTTCAAGCTGCTCGGCATAGGACGCTTCTGTTTTATTTTTCTCTTGCACGAATCCCATTGTTTGCTCCTCCGTTTTTTATTTCTTTTTCCTTTGTCTTCCCTTATCTATCTTTATATAATATATCTTATAATCAAATTTTCTCAGCGATCCTGAGTTTTGCGCATTTGCTTCTCGAATTTTGTTCAAGCTCCTCTTCGCTTGCCGTAATAGGCTTACGGGTAACAATCTTTATTTCCGGCTTTTTCCCGCATACGCAAACGGGAAAATTTCCGGGACAGCTACAAGGAGACTCCAGATAACGGAACGCTTCCTTTACAATCCTGTCTTCCAACGAATGGAACGTAAGAATCGCGATCCTGCCGCCTTTTTTTAATCTTCTTGTCAGAGAAAGAACCAACTCGTATAAACCGTCAAGCTCTGCATTCACTTCGATACGGATCGCCTGAAAACTTTTTCGTTCGCAGGGCGCGCCGTAACGGAATTTTGCCGGAATACTGTTACGGATTATTTCCGCAAACTCCCCCGAGGTTTTTAACGGCTGTTTTTCTCTGTATTTTACAACGTTTCTTGCGATTTGCTTTGCAAACGTTTCTTCGCCGTACATTTTCAAAATTCTTGCAAGCGACTCTTCCGAATAAGTATTAAGTACGATCTCTGCAGTGAGATAAGCCGATTGATTTAAGCGCATATCCAAAGGCGCATCGGCAAAACGGTAAGCAAAGCCCCTGTCCGGATCGTCTATCTGATGGGAAGATACTCCGAAATCGATCAATACTCCATCGATTTTATCCACGCATGCCTTTTCGAATACTTCGGCATAATCTTTATAATTAGACTTATATATCGAGAACCGACCTTCAAATTCCTTCAAACGGAATGTTGCCGCTTGGATGGCTTCATCATCCAGATCAGTGGCGATCAATCTGCCTTCGGGTGCCGATCTTTTTAAAATTTCGTAAGAATGCCCGCCTCCGCCAACCGTTGCGTCGTAATAAAGACCGTCGTCCTTTAAAGCAAGGCCTTCCATACATTCTTCCAACATGACCGGTTTGTGCGAAAATTCCAACATAGATTAAAACCTCAGTAATTTCAGTTGCTCGTCGTAATTTGCATTTTCTATATATTTATAATATTTATCCGTTGCCCAAATTTCCAAACGCTTGCCGTGTCCCACCGTAACGATATCTTTTTGAATACCTGCAAATTTTTTAAGCAAAGTGGGAAGCACCACTCTTCCCTGCGAATCTTCTTCCGCTGGAAAGATGTATCCGAACAGCATCGTTGAACCGGGAGTGGAATCGCTAACGTTTTCATGCAACAACGGTTTGAGTGCTTCCTCCAAAAGAGATTCTTCCATAACACAAATGCAGTTGTTCATTCCTCGAAAGAAACAATACGACTTTTCACCGTGTTCGCCCGTCAACTCCTTTCGAAAGCGGGCGGGAATACGCAGACGGTTTTTATCGTCCAGTTGGTGTTCGTATATGCCTTTGAACATCGTCCGCTCCTCCTTTCGCCCCTATACCATTCCAGGCTACGTTACATCTATTATAATCCACCGCCATTCCAAAGTCAACCATTTTTGACCCTTTTCGGAAATTTTTCGGAAAAAAGTTGCATTTTTTGGGATAAATAACCACTTTTGATCATTTAAGGCGATTCACGGGAGGCGAACATTTGTTCATATACCATTTTATTGCCCTTTTTTTGGCTTCCAAGGAAAAAAACGTTAAAAAAATCTTTGTTTTTTGCCTGTTTTTGGGCATTTTTTAATTTTTTAAGCAAACATTTGTTCTTTTTGTTTGTTTTTTGTGTTTTATGGCAACCGGTGGTTAAAAAGGGACAGATTTTCCGGCAAAAATTAAAAATCGGCGATCGGCGGTCCCCATTTTTACATTTTTTCGTTTCCCCTTCCAAAATCCTCTGTAATTGTTTGGCTATCCCCTCGTTCCCGTCTAAAACGGGACAACCGTAAAAATCCTCTATATATTTTCTCAAATATATGTAATGGGTACAGCCAAGCACAACAGTATCCGGATTTCCCTTTGGCAAAAAAGGAGAGTAGTCAAACGACTCGATGAAAAGATTTCTCTCGATCATCCAGGCAAGATGTTCACAAGGCATCGGGCAAATTTCTGAAGAAGGATATGTTTCATGCGCTTTCTTATATAGATTATGAAAGCGCTCGCTTTCACACGTCGCCTTCGTCGCCAGAACATATACCCGACCGCACCGCTTGGCCGCAGCAAAGATCGCAGGTTCTGCGCCGATAATGGGAAAAGGATATTTTCTGCGTAGTTCTTCCACACAAACCGCTGTCGCCGTATTGCAAGCAACAACCACTGCTTTGACGCGTAAACGACGAAATTTTTCAAACGCGCGAAAAACGTAACGACGAATTTTTTCGGGCGGCAGATTTCCATAAGGCGCATGCGCGTTATCACCGTAATAATAAAACAGTTCCCCTTTCAAACGCTTCCGACATTCCGCAAGAACGGTCAATCCGCCGATCCCGCTGTCAAAAAAAGCGATCCCACCTTTCGGAATTCGCATTTTTACCTCCAAAACGTAAATTTTTTTAAATTTTTATTCTTTTTCGCATTTTCCCACCGAAAAACAGTTTACTTTCCGAAAAAATTATGTTAAAATAATCTACGCAGTTTGAATTGATAAAGAAAAAATAAGGAGATCATTATGCCTAATATTAAATCCGCAAAGAAAAGAGTTTTGGTTATCGACAAAAAGACCATGAGAAACAAAGCAGTTAAGTCTGCAATGAAGACGCAGGTCAAGAAGTTCCTCGCTGCAGTTGAAGCAGGCGACAAGGAAACCGCAACCAAGCTTTATCCCGAAACCGTTTCGGTCATCGACGGCGCTGCTACGAAGGGCGTTATCCATAAGAATAACGCAAACAACAGAAAAGCGAAATTGGCGAAAAAGCTTGCATCTTTGAACTGATAACCTTTTTATAATATATTCTTCATATTATAAATATGAGGGTCTGCCGCTCGGTAGACCCCTTTTTTCGTGCTATCCCATATCTTTTTATCCATTTTACTTTTATTATTTTCCTGCACTCTTGCAGGATTTTTTTATTTTTTGAAAAATCCTTAAAAAATATTTATAAAAATGCCTATCAAACGATTGACATACGACTGTGTTTTTTCTATAATAATTATCGTGATGGTTTATTTTAACTAAACTTTTCGTTTATTATAAACAAACCCTTTCAATAGGTTGAAAATACAAAGCAAAAAGTTTATTTTTACTAAACCTTTACAAACGAAAATATATATTTAGGAGGGAGTATGGACTTAGGAGCGAAAATCAAGCAAATGCGCAACCAAAAGGGACTGACGCAAGGCGAGCTTGCCGATCGTTGCGAATTGACGAAAGGTTATATCTCGCAGCTGGAAAACAACCTTAACAGCCCCTCTATCGCCACGCTGACAGATATCCTGTCTGCTTTGGGAAGTAATTTGGCCGAATTTTTTCAAGAAGAAACAGAGGAAAAGGTCGTCTTTTCAAAGAACGAGTTTATCGAAAAGGATTCTGACGGTGTTTTGTGGAACTGGTTAATCCCCAATGCGCAGAAAAACATGATGGAACCCGTTTTGGTGGAACTGGCCGAAGGCGTTTCCACTGCCGGCGATATCCCGCACGAGGGAGAAGAATTCGGATTCGTTCTGGACGGAAAAATCGCCATTATTTTGGGCAGCAAGCATCATATCTGTAAAAAAGGCGAGGCGTTTTACTATGCGGCAAACAAGCCGCATTCTATCCTCAATAAAGGAAAAGGAAAGGCAAAATTCCTCTGGATTTCCACACCCCCCAATTTTTAATAGTTTCCTTCAAATTATATAGCAAATTATATAACAACAAAAGATTTCGGGAGAATAACTCATGAGTACGAACACGGAAAAGAATAATCACATTATCGAGCTCGTAGACGTCTGCAAAGAATTTGACGGCGTAACGGTTGTTGAGAATATCAATTTTTATGTCCGTAAAGGCGAATTTGTCACCTTTCTCGGTCCGTCCGGCTGCGGAAAAACAACGACCCTGCGCATGTTCGCAGGCTTTGAAATGCCGACAAACGGAAAGATCCTTTTAAACGGCAAGGATATCAGCGATCTGCCCCCCAACCGTCGGCCTGTCAATACGGTTTTCCAAAAATACGCCTTGTTCCCCCATCTTAACGTTTTCGAAAATGTTGCGTATGGGTTGAAACTCAAGCGTATTCCTACTACCTACGTGGACAGAAAAGGCGTTACAAAAACCAAAATGAAAAAGCTTCCGAAAGAAGTCCTTATCGAAAAGGTCAAAAAGGCTTTAGAGATCGTAGATCTGGCGGGATTTGAAAAGCGTAGTATTTCTACCCTTTCGGGCGGTCAGCAGCAACGTATTGCCATTGCCCGTGCGATTGTCAACGAACCGGAAATACTCCTCCTCGACGAACCGCTCGGCGCACTCGATCTAAAAATGCGAAAAGAAATGCAACTGGAACTGAAAGCCATGCACAAACGACTTGGTATTACTTTCATCTACGTTACGCACGATCAAGAAGAAGCATTGACGATGTCGGACACCATCGTTGTCATGGCCGATGGCGCGATCCAGCAGATCGGTACACCCGAAAAGATATATAACGAACCCAAAAACACCTTCGTCGCCGATTTCATCGGTGAAAGCAATATCTTTACCGGCGTTATGCCCTGTGATAAGCAAGTGCGTTTCTGCGGGAGAGCTTTTGATTGCATAGACAGCGGTTTTGAGAAAGACGAGCCCGTAGACGTTGTCGTCCGCCCCGAGGACGTGCGGATCACCACTCCGGAAGAAGGTCGTCTGAAAGGCAAAGTCACCTCCGTTATCTTCAAAGGAATCCACTATCAGATCCTCGTACAATGTGGCCGATACGAGATCGAGATCCAAAGTACCACAGCTCCTTCCGTTGGGGATTTCGTCGGTCTCCGAATCCAACCCGACGGCATTCACGTCATGAGAAAAAAGTTCCGCGTCAACAAATTTTCGGGCGTCATCACAAAACGCAATACCGTGGAATTCGGCGACGGCGAATTTGAATGCGACGTTACGCAACTGTATCCGGGCAGTCATCTTGACGAAGAAGGTTATCTTATCACGGCAAAAGGCGAAAAACTCGATCTTACGGATACTGACGTCAACGTGGAAGTGGGCTTACACGACATCACCATGAGCGACAATCTAGACGAAGGCGGCGCGCAAGGCCATATCATTTCCTTAATATATAAGAGCGAATATTATCGATACATCGTCCGTACCGAGAACGAGGAAGATTACGTACTTGCCTGCGAGGATCTTTGGAATGAAAACGATCTCGTCAGCCTGATCATTCCGAAAGATAAAATACGCCTGACATTGAAAACTGCGGAGGGAACAAAATAATGGCAGCAACAAAAGCGAAACCACATTTTTCGAGAAAACTGCTGGCGATCCCCTACGGATTGTTTCTGGCGGTATTTGTCATTATCCCCCTGCTGATCATCGTTTATTACGCATTCACGGACGATAGCGGCAAATTCACGTTAGAATACCTGAAAATGTTTTTCAACGAAAGCGGCACAGGTTTGAAGGGATTCTTTACTTCCTACAATTTCAAAACGATCATGCGCAGCTTTTTTATCTCATTGATGAGTACCATTATCTGTCTTTTAATCGCATATCCCGTTGCTTACGTCATTGCAAAATGCAAGCTTAAAAACAAATCCGTGCTTCTGCTTTTGTTTATCGTACCCATGTGGGTAAATTTCGTGTTGCGTATCAATGCGCTGAAAGAATTGTTTATCTGGCTTGGTACTTACAACAAATCAAACACGTGGAACATCGTTAATACCATCATCGGTATGGTATACGATTTTCTTCCTTTTATGATCCTGCCTATCTATACAACCATCATCAAGATCGATAAAAGCTATCTCGAAGCCGCGCGAGATCTGGGTTCGACAAGCGCGCAGGCTTTTGTCAAAATCACCCTGCCCTTGTCTAAAGCGGGTATCGTCAGTGGTATTTCTATGGTTTTTTTGCCCTCTATGACAAACTACGTCGTATCCAATTATCTCACTTTCCGCAATGTGAAGATCATCGGAAAATTGATTGACGATTATTTCATGGGCGACCTTTGGCACGACGGCTCCTTGATCGCACTCATCCTGCTACTGTTTATGTTCCTTGTCACATGGCTGACCGGAGGATTTAAAGCAGACGAACAAACGGAAACGAGAGGTACTTCATTATGGTAAAAATCAGAAGTATTTTAAAATGGTTTTTTATCGGTTTGGTATTACTGTTCATCTACTTTCCGATCATTTTCCTTACAATCAACAGCTTTAACGAAAGCGATGTCATCGGCGATTGGAGCGGGTTCAGCCTCGAACATTATAAATATTTCTTCAATTTCGATCACGAACCCATTCGCGTTGTTCGCGATACGCTTGTTCTCGCTCTCGTTGTCGCAGCGCTTTCGACTCTTCTCGGCACTATTGGCGCAATCGGAATCTTTTACAGTAAAAAGAGAACGAGCTCCGCACTTTCCGCCATTAATCAAATTCCTGTTATCAATGCAGACGTCGTTACAGCGATATCTTTCGCTTTGTTCGTTTCCGTCATCGATATCGATAAATCTACTTTTATTCCCTTGATAATTGGTCAGATGCTCCTTTGCACACCTTTTGTCGTATTGTCGATCATTCCGAAGCTTCGCCAAATGGACAACAACCTCTACGAAGCAGCACTCGATCTCGGAGCAAGCCCTACGAAAGCTCTCTTTTCTGTGGTCATTCCACAGATACTCCCCGGCATCATATCCGGTTTCCTTCTTTCCGTTACGTTGTCGCTGGACGATTACGTTATCGCCGCGTATACAAAACCCGATTCGTTTATGACGATCAGCACGCATATCTACGGTCTCGATAAAAATAACGTCGTCGGTCCTAAGATCAAAGCTGCATATTGGGCATTTACTGCCATCATTTTCTTCCTTATCGTACTCGTCGTCATCATTGCCAATATCGTATCCTATCAGAAAGCAAGGAGTAAAAAAAGATGAAAAAATACCTTTCTATTGCGCTTTCCGCAGGACTGATTTTTTCCGCTTTTCCTTTCAGCGGCTGTAACGCTTCTATAACCCCGCAATCACGAAATGAAAACGTACTTCGCATCGCAAGCTGGGATGAATATATCGACGAAGGCGGCGAAGACAGCTATAAAGAAGGCTGTAGCCCTCTTTACGAAGAATTTGAAACCTGGTATAAAGAACAGACGGGAAAAAATATCAAAGTGGAATATATCACTCTGCAAGACAATGAAACCATGTATAACAAGATCAAAATGGGCGATTATTACGATCTGCTTTGCCCTTCCGAATACATGATCATGAAGCTTGCCGCTGAAAACAAGCTGGAAAAACTCCCCTCCACCTTCTTTGACTGTAGCATCGAAACCAACTATTATGCAAAATATCTTTCTCCTTATATCAAAAGCGTTTTCGAAAATGGAAAGATGAACGATGGTAGTAGCTGGGCGGAATATGCCGCGGGATATATGTGGGGATCAACGGGATTTGTATTCAACCCTGAAAAAATCGACTATCGGATCATGAAAAGCTGGAATGCTCTTACCTCCGAAGAATGTGAACGGCATATTACCGCAAAAGATAACGTTCGCGATTCCTATTTTATGGGGCTCGGAATGTACTATGAAAATGAGCTGCTCGCTTTAAAAGCGGATTACGAAAACGGGAAAGTTTCCCGTGAAACATATCGACAGGAATTGTCTTATTTGATGAACGATACCTCGTCCGAAACAATGAATGCCGTCAAAAAATGTTTAGAAGAAATGCGAGGTAATCTATACGGTTTGGAGACCGATGAAGGCAAACTGGACGTGATTATGGGCAGACTTGACGCATCCTTCCAATGGAGCGGCGACGCGGTATATATTCTTGACGAAGCGGAAAATAACGAATTTTACTATGAATACAGCATTCCGGAAGCGGCTTCCAACCTTTGGTTTGACGGTTGGGTGATGATGAAAGACGCGAACGTAGATGCGGCGACAGCGTTTATAAACTTCCTTTCCATGCCCGAAAACGTCGTACGAAATATGTATTATATCGGCTACACAAGCTGTATCGGCGGTGACGAAGTGTTTGATTACGTTGCGGAAACGTACGGCGCGGAGGACGGCGAAGAAGATACCGTAGAATACGACCTCGGATATTTCTTCGGCGACGGCCATTCGTTGACAACGTACGAAGAACAGACCCGCAGACAGCTATTCGCGCAATATCCCGACGCACAAACGATCGATCGGTTGGTGGTTATGGAATACTTCGACAAAGAAACAAACGAACGCGCTAACCGTATGTGGAACAACATTAAATAAGCTTCCCTCTCCCCTTCGGACGCCCCCTCCGAAGGGG
>JBGVRF010000022.1:0-3106 GCA_045128175.1 Candidatus Scatosoma sp. | reverse complement strand
AACCGAGCGCAATGCGACGTATTTCACTTAGCCGTCCGAGACCAACCGAGGGTTGGGACACAGCCTTTAGGTAAAACGATAACCATTCGTTATCAATTTTATAATAATTATATATTTTACATTATTCTTTGTCAAGTGTATAATGGTATCAAACAAAAGAATTTAAGGAGCAACAATTTATGGTAACTGTTTTTGAATCTATTATGCTCATCTGTTTCGGTCTGTCCTGGCCCATCTCTGTATACAAAAGCCTCACGTCCCGTTCGACGAAAGGCAAAAGCGTTGTATTCACCGTTGCGATCATGCTCGGCTACGTTGCGGGGATCGCGGGAAAGATCGTCGGTGGTAACCTCAACTACGTTCTGGCATTGTATATCATCAACCTTGCGTTCGTCAGCGTGGATTTCGTTCTGTACTTTATCAACAGAAAGCGCGAAAAGGAGACGGAAAACGCCGAAACGAAAGCATCCTCGCGTAAGCATTTTAAGCACTTTGTCAAGGAGGCGTAACGATGAGAACGGAAATACAGGAAAAAACAGCAATGTTCCATGCAGTGAACGACATCACTCTGCGCGGAGAGATCGTTGTGTTCGGTTCGACCTTTATGGCAAATTTTCCCTTCTACGAGCTGTCGCAAAAATATATGATGACCAACGCGGTATACAACCGCAGCATCGAGGGCCTAACGCTTGCGGAAGCGGAAGAAATCTTGCAGGAATGCGTACTGGAGATCAAGCCCGGAAAGGTATTTCTTGCATTGGGCGAAAAGGATATCGGTTCGCCGTCCGCAATGGCGGTTTACAGTCGTATCCTTCGTAAGCTGAAAGAAAAATTACCCGAAGCAAAATTGTATATCCTGCCTGTTCAAAAAGACGAATTTTCCCAAAACGACGGGGGCAGGGTCGCGTTCAACGAAAAATTGAAGGAACTTTCCATTCGTTACGGCGTGACCTGGCTGGACGTTCCCGATCAGCCCCTTTCCCTCAACGTGCTGTATGAAAAGATCTTTAAAAAGCTCAACTGTTTTTTCCGCGGCAACCACATATCCTTTGCAAACGCATTCTCTTATGCGGATTAATATCATTATAACAAAGTAAAAAAAGCCGCAAATGCGGCTTTTTTACATAGGTTTTTTGTATAAAAAGGATATATTACGACGCATTTAAAATATCATGCAATACGGTTTGGGCTTGCTGTTCCTGTTGAATAAGCGTTGCCAATGTTTGCGCACCCGTAATAGGGTTGTCCGTCTGATTGTCATATCGGGTATACGTATCCGTAGACAACGAACGCCAAGTAGTGGTATTGAACGAACCTGTTCCTCTCGTACCATACCAGTTGGTCGTCGTAGCCGTCCCTTCATAAGTCGCAAGCAGTTTCCATTGATCTCCTTCGGCAGGCGTTTTAATGTGTTTTTGGGAATTTTTTACAAAAAATAAATTGATATAATTCTTTTAACCATTTTCCCTAATTCGTGTATATTCCCGAAAAATTTCCCGCAAATTTTATAGTAACGCCAATAAAAATCCCCCCCTGATTTTCGATAAAAACCCGTCCGAATTTATCGGACGGGGTTATGCGTTTATATCCTATTACTGTAGGGAAGGCAACCTTCAGCCTTCTGCAACGCCTGACGGCGTGGGAGCGCAAGCAGAGCTTGCTTTCTTGGGGACTAAATATTTATGGAGCTCCGCTCCATACCTCACCAAAGGCTTCCGCCTCTGGACTCTGACAAGGGACTATGCCCCTTGCCCCCTTATCGGGCGACGATTCGGTTATTAGTCCCGAAACAGAAAGTATAGAAAAGACCAGGTCCAGCGGTACGTTGGCGGAACGCTGGCAGAACGTTGCCTTAGTCCTCGTTGGAAGCGAGCATGGCTTCCCTGTCGGCGATCGCAAGCGCCTCGACCATGCTGTCGATGTCGCCTGCGATAAACACGTCGAGATTGTATTGACTGAGCCCGATACGGTGATCGGTCACACGGCTCTGCGGGAAATTATACGTGCGAATCCGCTCGCTACGGTCCCCCGAGCCGACCATACTGCGCCTATTCTCTTCCCGTGCTTTTGCGTTTTGTCCGTTATAAAAATCGTACACGCGCGAACGCAACACCTTGAACGCACGTTCTTTGTTCTTTAACTGCGACCGCTCGTCCTGACAAGTCACTACGATCCCCGTCGGGAAATGGGTGATTCGCACCGCCGAAGCGACTTTGTTGACGTTCTGTCCGCCTGCACCGCCGGAATGGAAAATGTCGATACGGATATCCTTATCATTGATCTCCACCTCTACCTCTTCCGCCTCGGGCAACACCGCTACCGTCGCCGCCGAGGTGTGTATTCTGCCCTGTGTCTCGGTCGCAGGTACGCGTTGAACGCGGTGCACGCCGCTTTCATATTTAAGCAATTTATACGCGCCTGCGCCTGTGACGTTGTAGATTGCTTCCTTCACGCCACCCAGCTCCGTCGCGTTGATATCCATTTCCTCTACGCGTAAACGGTGCGCCGCGCAATAATTTTGATACATACGGCAAAGCTCTGCGGCAAACAGCGCCGCTTCCTCTCCGCCCGTACCCGCGCGGACCTCTAAAATACAGCTCCTTTCGTCGTTTTTATCCTTGGGCAGAAGTAGGATCTTGAGTTCGTCTTTGATCGCGGCAAGCCGCTCTTTACAGGCGTAACCCTCGTCGGAGAGCATTTTTTTCATTTCAGCATCCGTTTCCGTTTCACTCATCTCGAACGCATCCGTCATTTCCTTCTCGACGGTCAGATATTCATTATATTTCTCCACCGTTTCGGTGAGGTCGGATTGCTCCTTCGAATACCTCTGCCAGGTACCCATGTCTGCGATGACGGCAGGATCCGAAAGTTGTTCGGACAAAAATTCGTACCGTTTTTTGATATCGTTCAGCTTTTTCAGCATACCGTTCTCCTTACTGTTTTGCATGACGTTCCGACAGTCCAACGCATCGTTGGCTCCTGTCCAAAGTCAAGAGGCATTGCCTCTTGTGGGGTGCAGGGGCAACGCCCCGCATATCATACCTTTTTAAGCAAGCTCTGCTTGCGCTGATACGCCTTCGGCGTTGATGCGTTGCAACCAACGCAA
>JBGVRF010000021.1:0-6851 GCA_045128175.1 Candidatus Scatosoma sp. | reverse complement strand
TCGAAATAATATTAAAAAATTAAAAGGAAGGAGATAACTTATGAAAAAGATGAATTTATACGTTGAAAATATTACTATTGAAGGTAGCAGAGATATTAGCACAGTTTACGTTGACCTTACGGACAAGAAAGGCAAATACATTGATACCATTGTACGGTAGAGGTGTATACGAGAATTGGTATGAAGCAATTACTTCTACATTGGAAGAATACCGATACGGGCAATTCAATCCCGATACGCTCTCTCTTGTCCCCCAAGATATACTCGTAAACAATTACGGACAACTCCGTGATTACGAAATCGTGTTCGATTATGAAGATTACTTCGAGTATCTTCCTGATGAAGACGAAGACTACGACGAATACGATTAAAACAATGCGCATAGCTCGGAAAAGGGCTATGCGCTCTTTTTATGCAAAAAACAAAGGAGAATACAGGAAATGGTACAGTTAGAAGGCGTTGCCTATGCTCGGTATTCATCCGACAGGCAACAAGAATCAAGTATCGTCGTACAACTCGCGGAAATACGGCGATTTTGCGAACGGCACAATATCCACTTGCGCCACGAATACGTAGACGAAGCGCAAACGGGTACAAGCGCAAACCGAAAGAGTTTCCAAGAAATGATAAAGGATGCACAAAAACGGGAGTTTCGCTTTGTTATCGTACACCGTATGGATATATGGGCGCGAAACGTAGACGACGCAAGACACTACAAAAAATACCTGCGGAAATACGGAATCAAGGTTGTAAGCACCATAGAAGAATTCGACGAAACGCCCGAAGGCGAGTTCTTCGAGTTAATGTCAATGGGTATGGCTGAACTGTACTCTAAAAAACTTGCACGAGAATGTCGGGCAGGTTTACTTGCGAACGCAAGAGAAGGAAAGGCTCTCGGCGGTATGCCCCTGCTCGGCTACAAGGTACAAAACAAAAGGTACGTGATAGAAGAAACGGAAGCGGAAGCCGTGCGAATAATCTTCGACCTATTCTTGAAGGGCTACGGCTACGTTCAAATCCGCAAGTATCTCTGCGAAAACGGCTATCGACGGGCAGACGGCAGGGAATACACGGCACACCTATACGATATACTGCGCAATCGAAAGTATATCGGGGAATACTCGTTCAACGTGGAAGCGGAAAAAGACGAACGCGGTATCCGCAATAAGCATAAAAGCAAGCCCGAATCGGAAATCATACGAATCCCCGACGGTATGCCCCGTATCATAGACGATGAAACGTTCTTCAAGGTGCAAGCAAAAATGGACGAACGCAAGCAACGGCGAATCTCTTTCAACCCGAACGGCAAGTACCTATTCGCAGGGTTGATGAAGTGCGGTTGTTGCGGTAAGTCGGTATGCGGTGGCGTAAGGTACAACCAAAAGGAAAAGCATATCGGCGTACCACACTACCATTGCAACGGACGAGAAAAAACGTGTACAACCACCCCTACAAATGCGGAATACTTCGAAGCGTACGTTCATCGGCTCTTAACGTGGTGCTTACTTAAAAAGGAAAATCGGCAAAAACTGATAGACCTTGTACGTATCGCATATATCAAGGCTTACGAGAAAATGCAAGCCGAGTATAATGCCTTGTTAGATGAAATCGAAGAAAAAGAAAGGCTTATCAATGAAAACTGCCTGAAAGAAACGGAAGAAGAAATGAAAGCCCTGCGAAAGTATCTCGAACAAGAAAACCACCAAATCCGATGGGAAGCAAACGAACTTACACGGCAAGCGGAACTCTTGAACGAGAGAATTTCTATGTACCCTGCGTTCAAGCCTAAACGCATAATACGAATGGCGGACACCTACCTACAAAGGTTGACGTCAACGGATGAAAAAGTCCTGCGAGAAACCTATCGGGAAATCATACACCTAATCACTATGGATAATAACGAAATCCGCATAACGTTCAACCTGCAACGCCTACTTGACGGGTTTGAACCCATACCTGCTACCGTGATAGAAGTGCGAAACTATATCGCCCACCCGAACAAACACGACCGACAATCGCTCGAATTTTGCGAGTTGAAAGTCCAAATTTGACGGGCAAAAAAGCGGAAGCGAGTACGAAATTGCGGTGCTATAAGCGGTCGGGCAAAGCATAGAAAAATACCCAAAAACACCCCGAAATCCCCGAAAAATGGGTAAAAATATGGGTTTTGATACCCGTGGAAGTGTGCAGACTACGCCCCCTTTCACCTGCTCCAAAAAGAAAAACGCCCGACGGGGCGTTTTTCTTTTTGGAAATAGAGCGACTACTGACGAGAGTCGAGGGTGGAGCCGCGAGCGAGAGCGAGCGTTTTGCCCGAATGGTAACAATAGCAAGAAAATTTGACGGCAAAATGGACAATTGATAATTGTCCAGCGGGGCGCGCTGCCAAAAGCGCGACTCTCGTCACCTGCTCCAACTAAGCACACTTCCACCACCTTGAACTATTAGGGGTTTGGAAGTGTGTTTTGCTTTTTATCCCCGTTTTCCCCTGTATGATTAGTAGTAGCCCGAAATGCGTTAAGAAATCCTATCGTGTTTCGGGCAAAAATGCTGTTTTTTGAAAAATCGCTACCCTGAATATTAAGGGTTTTGTATCAAAAAAGTAATATATCTTTTGCGCGTTTCTCTTTTATTGACATTTTTGTTGACCTATGTTATAATTAAATGCATATGTTGTAATATCAAAAAAATGCAAGAGCGAAGGAAAAAATTATGGTGGAAGAAATCATATTGATCATATTGGAGATCGTCGGCACGATCGCATTTGCTATTTCGGGTGCTTTCGTTGCCATCAAAGCAAAACTCGATATTTTCGGAGTCGTTTTCGTCGGTTGCGTGACGGCGGTCGGCGGTGGAATGACCAGAGATATCCTGATCAGCGTAACGCCGCCCTCCGTCTTTTTCAACCTCTACGTTCTTCCGGTCGCGTTTTTCACCTCTGTCATCGTGTTCGTCGTTGCGTACGTTGAGCATAGAAAATTTGATAAGCTTCGGGAAAAAACCGAGCATATCAACAACGTTTTCGATGCCGTCGGGTTGGCGGCGTTTTCGGTGATGGGTACGGAGATCGCGTTTGTCAAGGGTATCTCGGACAACGCGTTTCTGTCCATTGTGCTGGGTATGCTGACGGGCGTAGGAGGCGGGATTTTTCGCGATATCCTCACGGATACGACTCCTTACATATTCAAAAAACACGTTTACGCCCTTGCCTCTATCGGCGGCGCGGCGCTGTATTACGTATTACGGTTGTTCATCGACGGCACTTTGCTCCCCTCTGCTGTGGCGATGTCGGTCATCATTCTCATACGGATGTTGGCAACGAAATACCGTTGGAGTCTGCCAAAAGTACATCTGAACGAGGAGAACCGTTCGGAAAGTTATCAACAAAAGTCCGTATGCGATAACGCGGAAAACAAAAAAGCGTCTTGAAACGAAAAGCCTAAGTTTCGGAGCTGCACGGATATGAAAAAGAAAAGCACCCGATGTGGCTGCTTTAGTTTTTTGCGAGTTTTATATGTGAACGCATACCTGGTATGCCCGTTTTGACAGCGTTGTCATTTTTTCGGCTTATTAATGATGGTTTTGTAACCGCCTTCGCCATAGCGTACGCATTTGGAAACACGGGCGAGCGTTGCAGACGAAATTTCCGTTTCCTCTGCGATCTCGTTGTACGTTTTGCCGTCAAGCAACATTTTCGCCGCTTTCAATCGCTGGCACATAGACTCCAACTCTTTGATCGTGCAAAGATCGTCGAGGAATTTTTCCGCTTCCTCCTCCGTTTCCAGCTTCACAATCTCGGCGTAAAGCTCCCGAAGCATAGGTTTATAATTTTTAAGAGTCATGGTTATTATACCTTCTCGTCCGATTTCATAAGGAATGCTTTCGTTTTTTCACTTTTCGGCGTTTCGAATACCTGCAACGGCGTGCCCATTTCTTCGATCACGCCGTCCGCCATGAAAATGACCTTATCCGAAACGTTTTTTGCGAACTCCATTTCGTGCGTGATGATGATCATCGTTCTGCCTTCGTCGCAAAGCCCTCTGATTACCTTAAGCACCTCGCCCGTAAGCTCGGGATCGAGCGCCGAGGTCGGTTCGTCAAAGCATAAAATATCGGGGGAAAGCGCCAATGCCCGCGCGATCGCCACTCGTTGTTGTTGTCCGCCTGAAAGTTGGCAGGGATACAGTGCCATTTTTTCTTGTAAGCCTACCCGCGTAAGCAGTTGTTTGGCGAATTCTTCGTTTTTCGCACGCGCCGCCGCCAACGCTTTTTTCCTTTCCGCACCCTTCAGCCCTTCGCTTTTTATCTTGTTTTCATCGCGCAGATCCATTGCCAAGGTAACGTTACGCAGCGCCGTATACTGCGGAAACAGATTAAAATTTTGAAACACCATGCCGAAAGTCATCGGCTTTTTATCAAGACGCCCCGAATCGACGTTTGCATTGGCTGGAATGATCGTCTCGCCGTCTACGTATACCTCGCCGCCGTCCGCCGTTTCCAGAAAATTAAGACAGCGTAAAAGGGTGGTTTTACCGCTCCCCGACGAACCGATGATCGACACCACCTCGCCTTTTTCCATTTTGAAGGATACGCCCTGCAAAACTTTCGTTTCTCCGAAGCTTTTACATATATTTTTTACTTCCAAAAACGCCATGTCACACCTTATAATACGATAATTTCTTCTCGA
Source organism: Candidatus Scatosoma sp. (assembly GCA_045128175.1). Taxonomy (GTDB): domain Bacteria; phylum Bacillota; class Clostridia; order Christensenellales; family Borkfalkiaceae; genus Scatosoma. Next base: position 2,164 of record JBGVRF010000021.1, on the reverse strand, counting down.
TAAAATTAAAGAGAATGGTCAGGATCCCGACGAAGATCAGATAGAACGCGCCCGCATAGAACAGCGGCCAAATGATGGCTTTACTGAGAAACATATCCGCGGCTTTGATAATCTCGATAACGCCGATAACGCGCGCCAGCGCCGTATCCTTGACAAGCGTGATGATCTCGTTGCTCATGGGCGGAATGATGCGTTTAACGACCTGCATCAAAACGATCTTGCGGAAGATCTGACTTTTCGTCATGCCCAACACTTGACCCGCCTCGTATTGTCCCTTGGGGATCGATTCGATGCCGCCGCGGAAGATCTCCGAAAAATATGCCGCATAGTTGATGACAAACGCGATCAGCGCCGCAAGCAGTGCGCCGCCGTTTTTGATATTCATGTTGAAATATAACCAATTATCGAGCTTGCCGAACGGATTGAGGCCCGTAGAGGACAACATTCCGGGAAGATAATAGACGACAAACAATTGTAACATCAACGGAACGCCGCGGATTACCCATACGATCACCTTGAACACGCCCTTCAACGGCTTGATTTTGCTCATCGTGCAAAAAGAAATAAGCAGTCCTAACGGGATCGCCAGGACCAAAGTTAAAATAAACAATAAACAAGTTACCGCAAAGCCTTCGAAAAGGCTTTGCGTAACAGTAATAAAATCCATATGTAATTCCTTTTATCCTTCAACGATCATTTCGCCTGATCTGCATAATCGGTGATGACCTGATTGGAAAGCTCGTATTTTGCCGCCAGCTCTGCCAATTTGCCGTTGCCTGCGTATTCGACAAGCTTTGCGTTGACCTTCGCCGTCAATTCGCTGTTTTTCTTAAAACCGATCGCGTAGTATTCCGCTTCGATCACGATGCTTTCGTTGATGGTGATGTTTGCAAAATCGCCTTTGCCGGCGATGGATTTTGCAAGCAACAGATCGACCACCGCGTACTGCGCCGTACCCGCACTTACTTCTCTCACAGCGTCCATCTGCGAAGCAACGCCTTTCTTGTTGACGTTCGCTTCCACCGCGGAAACGTAGCTGTCGCCCGCGGAGCTGTTTTCATACGCCACCGTCATGCCGTCAAACTGCGTCGCATCGGTCAACTCGGTTGCGGAATCCAAACGGATAACGCACTGTGCGTTCGTCATATAATAATAGGAAAAATCCACCTTATCCGCTCTTTGTATGCCGTCGTCGTCCGCGCAGTTCGCCGTAAAGCCGTTCCAGATACAATCAATCGTACCGGAGTTTACTTCCATATATTTATTAGACCAGTCGATCAGTTTAAAACGTACCTCATATCCAAGGTCGGAAAATACCGCTTTTGCCAATTCGGTGTCGAAACCGACCAATTCGCCGTTGTCGTCCGTATAGTTCATGGGCGCGTAATCGGTGTAGCCGACGGTAATCGTTTTGACGTTGTTATTTCCGCTGTTTTCACTTGTCGCGTTGTTACAAGCGGCGCATGCGCCTACGCAAGTGATCGCGGCAAGTACCGCAACGATAGATTTTGTGGATCTTTTCATAATAAAGTTCTCCTTATAAATAAAATATTTTTTTGGCTTTTTCAGACGCTTTATCTCGCTAAAGCGTTTTGACGTTATTATTATACTTTATCACGCTAAAGTTGTAAAGCGTTTTTAAGCGGTTTTTTAAAAAAAATATTACAAAATATAAAAATATTGAAAAAAATAAAATGCGCTCTTGTTGACATCGCAACAGCTTTGTGGTATAATATGGTATAATATAGCTTGTAAGGTCAAGCGATCGACGAGCTGTCGTTTTGGAAGAACACGTACAAGTTACGAAACGTTCTCCTTCTCGCAGGCGATCGTCTGCGACAAAAAGCACCTGTAAAGATGGTGCAACTTAGGGATTTACGAAAAACAGTAAATTTTTGAGCGACACCTTCAAGCGGGGCAAACAAGAAAAGACCACACATAAGGATAAAACCTTGTGTGTGGTCTTTCTTTTTGCGTTTAATCTTCTGCTGTGGGCAACATTACCTCAAGCATTGTTCTTGCACCGAGCCGAAAGGCATATACGAATATTGCCTCTTCTGCAAGGCTGGCGTATTCACTCCAACAATCATCGAACCGTTCTAAAATATCACGTTGCTCATCGTTCATTGCTTTTAGTAAGTCTTCGTGATGCCGGGCCATATAC
>JBGVRF010000020.1:0-2477 GCA_045128175.1 Candidatus Scatosoma sp. | reverse complement strand
GCAACGCATGAAAACAGCGAGAAAGCGGCGCGGGCGATCATGACGACGGATACGGTTTTTAAACAACTTTCGTATTCTTTCGATTTAGGTGATTTTCCTTGTAGGATTGGAGCGATTTTTAAAGGCTGTCAACGCGTAGCGCCGAATATGGCGACCGTTCTCGGCTTTATTACGACGGACGTAAACGTCTCGCCGGAAATGTTGCGGAAAGCGTTTTCGTCGGCGGTGAAAGATTCTTTTAATCTCCTTGAAACCGACGGTACTTCGTCGCCGAACGACACGCTTTGCATCATGTCAAATGGTCGCGCGGGGAATTGTCGTATCGACGCGGCGGATTCGGAATATGAAAAATTTTGTTATGCTCTTCATGGCGTGTTGACGGAGATGTGCCGTCGTATTGCAATGGACGCGAAGGGAGGAACAAAGCTTTTTTCCTGCAAGTCGCGCGGCGCGAGATCCAAACAGCTTTCTCGATCGATTGCCCGAGCGGTAGTTTCTTCTTTGGGGCTGAAGACGGCGCTCGGAAGAAACGAACTCGACATGGAAGCGTTGTTGTTTACCGTTTCCAACATAGGCGAGGGAATAGATCTGTCGAGGTTACAGATCTCCGTCTATTCGAAAAACGGAAAACTCGTGCTTTATGAGGACGGCGCAACGCTTTCAATACAAAAAGAAGTCGTTTATAAAACGCTGGATACGGACGAAGTGGAGATCACGGTCGATTTGGGTATGGGGAATTACTCCTCTGTTGCATTCGGTTGCGATCTTACGGCAACGTCTATGCAATAAGTATTTTTGCAACATCATTTTTATCCTTTCAAAAAAAATTGAATTTTCCTTTTTGAAAGTCCCTTTGAAGAGTTGACAAATTTCTTTGCGTGTGCTATAATATTCAGAAATAGATAGGTGGTTATATGTTTTTTACAAATAACGGCACACAATTCAAAACGGCGATAGCAGACAGCAAAAAGATGGCAGAAAGCGCAATCGGCGGTTCTGTCCGTTTTTCTGTTTTTAAAAATTTTTCAATAAAACCTATACGGGACTGATTTTTTCGGAATCAGTCTTATTTTTTGTAAAAAACGGTAAATTGGCAATAAATTATTCGATATAAAGGAATGCATATGAAAAAGAAAGTTTATTTGACGTTACAGAATGGCGACGTATTTCAGGGTTACCGCTTTGGTGCGGAAGGCGAGATTGCGGGCGAACTTGTGTTTTCGACGGGAATGGTCGGATATGTAGAGACTTTGACCGATCCTACGAATTATGGGCAGATCGTTGCACAGACCTTTCCTTTGGTGGGGAATTACGGCGTAATGCCTTCCGATGCGGAAAGCAAGAAGGCGTGGGTCTCTGCATATATCGTTCGCGAGGCTTGCGAAGAACCCTCCAATTTCCGTATGGAAGGCACGTTGGAGGCATATTTAAAGCAAGAAGAGATCATTGGCGTCTACGGCGTTGATACACGCCAGCTTACGAAGATCCTTCGCGAGGAAGGTTCGATGAACGCGCGTATCAGTAATAAACCCTTGACCTTTGAAGAATTGGAGGAGCTTGCCGATTACGTTGTGACGGATGCGGTAAAGGCAGTGTCGCCCGAAACGAAGGAAGTTTTCGGTGATGAATCTGCTCGTTATACCGTCGCGCTTTGGAACTTCGGCGCGAAAAAGAGCGCGATCGAAAGCCTTGTTACGCAAAATTGCCGTGTGATCAGTATGCCTGCCTCTTCGACGGCAGAAGAGATCCTTGCGCTTGGCGCGGACGGAGTCATGCTCAGTGAAGGCCCCGGCGATCCGGATGAAAATATTTCGATCGCAAACGAAGTAAAAAAGATCATCGGAAAAACGCCTGTATTCGGCGTAGGCCTCGGGCATCAGTTGGTGGCGCTCGCGCTTGGCGCGGAGATCGCGAAAATGAAATATGGGCATCGCGGCGGCAATCAGCCCGTAAAATGTCTGCAATGCGGTAAAGTTTACATTTCTTCGCAGAATCACGGTTATGAAGTCGTCTCCGAGACGGTGACGCAGGGCAAGGTAAGCTTTGTCAACGTAAACGATAATTCTTGCGAGGGGATTGATTACGACGATTTGAAAGCGTTTACCGTACAATTTACGCCGGAATCCTGCAACGCTGGTAACCCCGAAAATCCTTTGTATAAAAAATTCTTTACTCTGATGGAAAAGGAGAACTAAAAATATGCCTAAGAGAAGTGATATAAAAAAAGTTTTGGTGATCGGTTCCGGTCCTATCGTCATCGGACAAGCGGCCGAGTTTGACTATGCAGGCGCACAAGCTTGCCGCGTTATGAAGAGCGAGGGAGTAAACGTTGTACTGTGCAACTCCAATCCCGCAACGATCATGACGGACAAAGCACTCGCAGATGAAATTTATCTCGAACCGTTGACGGAAGAGACGCTTAAACGTATTATTCTTAAAGAAAAACCTGATAGCTTATTGGCGTCTTTGGGCGGACA
>JBGVRF010000019.1:0-35700 GCA_045128175.1 Candidatus Scatosoma sp. | reverse complement strand
TGATCGCAGGTTTACTTGCCGTGGCGGTGTTTGGCGGCGGATTTACCGTGGGGAGACTGACGCTCGATCCGGAAATGCAGTCTTTGATACAGTTGAAAAACGCGATACAAAAAGAATATTATCTTGAGGTTGACGACGCACAGTTTTACAACGTGGTATTCGACGCGATTAACGATCAACTGCTGGATCCGTATTCGCAGTATATGACTGCGGATGAGTATGCTTCGCAAAACGCAGCTTCAAAAGGTCAGCAGAGCGGTATCGGCGTGACGTTTTTGACCAAAACCGACGACGGGCTCGATCAGATGCTGGTATCGCGCGTGAGCGGGAATTCTCCAGCCGAGGCGGCGGGGTTGAAAGAAGGGGATCGCATTGTCGCGTTTGGGAAAAGCGAAGGCGAGATGACGGAAAGCGTTGTATTCAACGATTTTTCTGCGTTTTTGGGCGGCTGCGAAACGGGAGAGGAATTTTCTCTGCTTTTGCAAGCGGAAAACGGCGAGCAAAGGACGGTGACCCTTTCCAAACAGGTATACGTAGAAAATTACGTTTTTTATCGCAGCAACGACAGCGCGTACAGGTTTGTCGGCGCAAAGGCGACGGAGTTGAAAAAGGTCGGTGAGCCGCTTACTTGTCTGGAGGAAGATACGGCATATATTCGTTTGACTCGTTTTTACGGCGCGGCGGCAACGCAATTTGCAGGCGCAATGAATGTATTCCGCGAGGAGGGGAAAAAGAATCTGGTACTGGATCTGCGCGGGAACGGTGGCGGAGCGTTGGATATCGCGCAGGAGATATCCTCCTATTTCTGTAAAAATTCGGATGAGAAATATCCTGCGGCGGTGATCGCGGATTACGGGGAGAAGATCTACACCTTTAAAGCGAAAGGGAATTATTATAAGGACTATTTCGCGGAGGACAGCCGTATCTGCATCTTGGCGGACAGTTCGTCCGCGTCTGCTTCCGAATGTCTGATCGGGGTCATGGTCGATTACGGCGCGACTGCGTACGGGGATATTTGTTTGGTAGAGCGGAACGGCGTAGCGAAAACGTACGGAAAAGGGATTATGCAAACGACGTACAATTTGCCCGGTTTCCGCGGCGATGCGGTGAAACTGACGACAGCGACGATCCGATGGCCGGTGACACGGAAGAGCATTCATGGGGTCGGCGTATTGCCCGAGGACGGTGCGTTGGTCGTTGGAGAAACGTACAAAGCGGACGGCGAAGCGACTGCGGCGGTCGAGGCTCTTTTCGCAAAATGATAGGGGCAGGTATGCGTTGAAAACAAAAAAAGAAAAATAAAAAGCAAAAGCGTACGTCTTTGGGGAGGCGTACGCTTTCACTTTATCTATGGAGGTCTTCCTGATAAGGAAAGATGTGTGAGTTATTTCAACAGACGGACTTTTTGCCGCTCGATTTGATTATAGTATAAATGCTTTTTGCGTTGATTTCGTTGTGAAAATGTGATAATTTGTCGAAAAATTATCCCACTCGGTCAAGAGTGGGATAAAATTTGCTTATTTTGTTTTTTCAATGGAAGCGAGCGCTTTCGCCACCACGTTTTCCGCCGTAAGACCGAAGTGAGGGAAGAGTAAGCCTGCGGGCGCGGAAGCGCCGAAGGTGTTCATACCGACGATCTCGCCGTAGCTGCCTGCGTATTTGTACCAGCTGTAAGGCGAACCCGCCTCAACGCAGACCCTTGCTTTGACGTCGCAAGGAAGGACGGACGCTTTGTATTCTTCGCTCTGTTTTTCGAATTCTTCGATGCAAGGCATGGATACGACACGCGCCTTTACGCCCTGTTCCGCAAGTTCCGCTTTCGCTTTCACGCAGAGCTCGACTTCCGAACCGGTACCGATGAGAAGTACGTCGGGCGTACCTTCGCAGTCCTCGAGGACGTAGCCCCCCTTGAGCGCCGCTTTGCCGCTGTTTTCGTATTGAGGCAGATTTTGACGGGTCAGGACGAGTACGGTGGGTTCGTTTCCGCTCATTGCGGATACCCAAGCTGCCGCCGTTTCCTTGCCGTCTGCGGGACGGTAGACCTTGATACCGGGGATAGAACGGAGCATGATCAGCTGTTCTACGGGCTGGTGCGTGGGGCCGTCTTCGCCAACGCCGATCGAATCGTGCGTCATGATATAGATTACGGGCTGTTTCATCAATGCTGAAAGACGCATTGCGGGTTTGCAATAATCGGAGAATACAAAGAAGGTCGCGCAGTATGCTTGAATACCGCCGTGCAACTGCATACCGTTTGCGATTGCTGCCATCGCGTGTTCGCGGATACCGAAATGAATATTTCTGCCTTCAAAGCTACCGGGCGCAAATACGCCGTATTTAATTTCTTCCGTGTCTTTCATGTCCGAAAGGTTGGAAGGAGCAAGGTCTGCCGAGCCGCCGATAAGAGCGGGGAGCTTCGCCGCAAGCTTGTTAAGCACGACCGCGGAGGTTTGGCGGGTCGCCATGGGTTTTGCAAACTCGTATAGTTCGTCCATTTCGTCGAAATTGGGTTTTTCGCCCGCCATGACAGCCTTGTATTCCTTTGCGAGTTCGGGATAAGCGGCCGCATATGTTTCGAACATCTTCGTCCAAGCCGCCTGCGCTTCCGCGCCCTTGTTTGCGGCTTCTGCGCAGTGATCGAATACTTCCTGAGGACATTCGAAGGGCGCGTAGTTCCAACCGAGCTTCTCTTTGGACTTCTGAAGATTTTCAGTACCGAGAGGAGAGCCGTGACATTTTGCCGTGCCTTCAAGGGGAGAGCCATAACCGATGTGGGTATGGCAGATGATGATAGAAGGCTTATCCGTACGCGCTTTCGCTTTTTCGATCGCCGCGGAAAGTGCGTCTACATCGTCGGGAACGGACACAAGGTCAACGTGCAGTACCTGCCAATTCTGTGCCGCGAAACGCGCGCCGACGTTTTCTCTGAACGTTACGTCCGTATCCCCTTCGATCGTGATCTCGTTATCGTCGTAGAGGAGAATGAGCTTGCCCAGCGCGTGCGTGCCGGCGAACGAGCAAGCCTCGTAGGAGATGCCTTCTTCCAAACAGCCGTCGCCGCAGATCGCGTAGGTGTAGTGGTCTACTACGTTGAAACCGGGCTTGTTGTATTTTGCTGCGAGGTGTGCTTCCGCAAGCGCCATACCGACTGCGTTCGCGATGCCTTGGCCGAGAGGTCCGGTGGTTGTTTCTACGCCGATGGTGTGGCCGTATTCGGGATGACCGGGCGTTTTAGAACCAAGTTGACGGAAATTTTTCAGATCCTCGATCGTAAGTCCCATGCCGTAGAGATAGAACAGGGAGTAATCGAGCATCGAACCGTGGCCGGCGGAAAGAATAAAGCGGTCGCGGTCGTCCCATTTCATATCTTTGGGATTGATCTTCAGAAAGTTTTGAAAAAGGGTATATGCGATCGGCGCGCAACCCATGGGCAGACCGGGATGACCGGATTTTGCCTTTTCAATGGCTTCTGCGGATAAAATTCTGATTGCATTGATAGTAGTTTTCTGTACGTCCATAATTCGGAGTCTCCTGTTAAATTTTTTTTTCGATTTAGGGGGCTTTTCGTTGCCTTGTTTGTTATTAAAATGCAAAACAGCGGGGATTTGCCGCGTAAGCGGCTTTGAGTTCGTCGATCATCTTCTGGCGTTCGTTTGCGATATATTCCTCCAACGGCGTGACGTCGAGGAAGGGATATTTGCGCAAGAAGTAGTAGAGATCTTTCATGATCTTCATACAACCGCGGGGGCTGTTGCTTTCTGCGTTGATGGGAAGGATGGGTTCGTGCAGGCTCATACGCGCCAACGCCCAGCCGTCGCCGTGCTTTGCGTCGTAGTTGACGCGGCAGCCTTCATAATTTTCCGCAACGGGCGTAGCGTAGCGGAGTTTGCTTACGTAGGCGTCAAATTCTTTCAGTAACTTCGCGCCGAGCGCCCTATAATCGCAACCGTCCACGAAGCGCACGCGAACCTCTGCTTCCTCTGTGGGCAGCTTGAGATCTGCGATAAGGTCGGAAAGTTCTTTTCCTTCTTTAGCCGCTTTCGCCATGGCGATGAGAATACGAGTAATGAGATACGCGCCGTCGTCGAGAAAATCGTTTTCTTTCAATGCCGCGTGCCCGCTCGTTTCGATAGCGAGGGGGGTGTATTCACCCTTGTTATTGAGGCGAATCGCCTCGTTTATCACGTTTTTATATCCTCTCTTGAAACGGTGATGTCTGCCACCACGCGCTTCGATGAACTCGGTCAAACCGTCGGAGGTGACGGAATCAGTGACGATGGTGCCGGGTTTTTCCTCGAGCAGGATCGCCGCGATCAGCGCGATCAGACGGTTGCGATTGATCTCTTTACCGTCTTTATCCACGGCGCCCGCTCTGTCTACGTCGGTATCGAAAATAATGCCGAGGTCGGCGTTTACCGCTTTCACTGCATCACAGATCGAACGCATCGCGTGTTTGTTTTCAGGATTGGGGATATGATTGGGAAAATTGCCGTCCGGTTCGAGAAATTGCGAGCCGGTCGTATCCGCGCCGAGGGGCGCAAGCACTTTTTCGGCGAAGAATCCGCCCGCGCCGTTACCTGCGTCTACGATGATGCGCTTGCCGGAGAGCGGCGTTTCTGCCTCCGTCGCTTCGCGGACCATAGCGACCAAAGAAGCCGCATATTCGTCAAGATAAGGCGCTTCGTCGATCTCACCGTGAAAATAGGGCTCGGCAAATCGGTAGTTGGGCGCCAACTGAAGGAGCTCTTTGATGTCAGAGCCATTCAGCCCGCCGTCGCGGAAGAAGAATTTCAATCCGTTGCGGTTAGCGGGGAGATGACTTGCGGTGATCATGATCGAGCCGTGGCAAAGTTGCTTTTCGTTTCTTACTTTGTCCTTTAACAGCATATACATGGACGGTGTAGTGGAAAGCCCGGTAACGATCGCGTTGTGTCCCGTGGCGGTGATACCTCTTACTGCTGCGTCGCAAAGCGCGGGGGAGGAGAGGCGGGAATCGTACCCTACGGCGACGTTGACCGTCGTTTTCCCCGTATGGGAGATCAGCCACACGCAAAAAGATTTCGCGATATTTTCCACCGCTTCTTCCGTCAGCGTAACGGGTTCGCTTTCGATAAGGTCGCTCGCTACGCCGCGAACGTCCGTTCCGTTTCTCAAATCAAGATAATCCTGTAACGTCATTTTTTTCTCATCCTTTGACTGGTTTATCCATCGTATGCAAGATATATGCAAGCATACAATATTATTATTGTATATATTATAGCGTTTTTGCATGGATTTTTCAAGCTTTTTAAAGAAAAAAGTTGCATTTTTTTCAAAAGGAGGCAAATTCTTCTCGATTCAAAGCAAAATGTCATAAAAACATATGACATTTTTTAAATAATATATCGGATTTTGTTGACATTTTCGGTTGCTGTGTGATATAATACGAAAAAATGAATACAAAGGAGTAAAAAAGATGGCGGCGTTTGCTGTTTCGACAGATTCTACCAGCGACTTGAAAAAGGAATACGTAAAGGCTCGGGGGATTTGGTTCGTATCTTTGACTTTTACGATGGAAAAGGATGGTAGACTGGAAGAAGGTCTGGATAATTTTTCATCGGAAGAAGAATATGTGGAATTTTATAAAAAAGTGGAAAGCGGATATTTTCCGCGCACGGCGAAGCTGAATTATGAATCGCACGTGGAGCATTTCACGAAGATGGCGGAAGCGGGGGTAAAGGACACGATCCATTTTACCATTTCTTCGGGGCTTGCGAACACGATCGAGATCACCCGACAAGCGGCTGCGGACGTGAAAGAGAAATATCCCGATTTCAACGTATATGCCGTGGATCCTTTAACTGCGACGGTCGGGCAAGGGATGCTGGTCGGGCTGGCGGCGGATTGTCGGGATAAAGGGATGACGGCGAAGGACACGTACGAATATGTCATGGGACTCAGGCAACGTATCCAACACTGTATCATTCCCAACGATCTGTTCTATTTGAAAAAGGGCGGACGGGTCTCGGCGACCTCGGCGGCGTTTGGCACTATGTTGAATATAAAACCTATGCTGATGTTCGATCGCGAGGGGAAGCTCAAGACGGTAGAAAAATGCAAGGGTATGAAAAAGGCGTTTTCGAGGGTGTTAGAATGTATGGAAAAAGCGCCTTTTGACGAGCATAAGCTTGCAATCGTGGTGCATACGAATAATCTGAAGGGTGCGGAAGAATTGGCTGCGTTGATAGAGGCGAAAACGGGCATAAAGCCGATCGTTACGATCATGGGCCCCGTAATCGGTTCGCATGTCGGGCCCGGCTCGGTATCTTGCGGTTGGCTGTCTGTAAAAACGCGCGACGAGTTGATCGCTTATTTCGACTAAACACTTGACTTATAGCGAGAGATATGCTATAATTTTATCATAACCGAATACGAACGTCGCGGTACGCCCTTTGCGAAGGGTGTTTAAAAGGGAAGAGAGAACGCTATTTTGCATTGCTCCGCTGCCCCCGCAACCGTAAGAACGTCTGCCTGTTTTCACTGATCGAAGATTGGGAAGGAAGGGGGCAGGTATTTGATGAAATACAATTTTTATCATAATACCAAAGACGTTGTAAGCCGGGAGACCTGCCGTGCGTTTGAAAAAAACGGGTTTTTGAGGGGATGCAAAAAAACGTTTGCAACGACCGTCCGCGGGCGGTGTTTTGCGTTTACGTTTTTTCCGTACGTCCTAAGAAATTCGACGTTCGGGAATTTTTTATTTTTACGGAGGGCGTTCAGATGAAACGCAAAATGATTTCTTTAGTAGCTTTTTTGATGTTGGCGACGATGGCGGTCGAGGTTGCGGGGTGCAACCTTAAAAAACCGGACATCGGCGCGGGGAACGTTGCGGCAAGCGTGGTGGAGAGTAAAGACGAACTTGTCGTGATCAAAGCGGAAGAGTCGGTGGTAGGCACTACGTTGATCGATTTGATGGAGATTTTAAAAACGGAAGGTTCGCTTTTGTATGAAATTTCCGCAGGCATGATCACAAGCATTAACGGTGTGACAAACGCGGTGGATTTCAGTTCTTGTTGGATGTTGTACACTTCCGACGAAGAGATGTCGAACGCGGAGTGGGGGACGGTCGAATATAACGGTCAGGCATTAGGTAGCGCGATCGTTGGAGCGGAAGCGTTGGAGATCGCAGAGGGTGAATTGTACGTTTGGTCCTATCAGTCTTTTTAAAAACGGCCTATCCAGGTATGCGTTCACGTAGGAGAAATATGAAATGAAAATAAACGTAATACGTTCCGCGAAGGAATGCGCCTATCTGGCGGTGTTCGTCGCGCTCGTGATCGCCGCGCAGCTCGCCTTGTCGATAGTACCGGGGGTGGAGGTGGTCACCGTGTTGTTCGTTTCCTACTCGTTTGTTTTCGGTTGGAAGCGAGGCATGATCGCGGCGACGGCATTTTCTCTTCTCAGACAGTTGATTTTCGGGGTGCATCCGATGGTACTCATTCTGTATCTGATCTATTTCAATCTCTTGGCGGCGCTGTTCGGCGTGCTCGGCAAAAAGATAAAGGCTCCCGTTAGATGGCTTGTGCTTCTGACCTTGATCGCATGTCTTTGCACCGTATGCTTTACTATGCTCGACAACGTATTGACGCCGCTTTGGTACGGGTATACGGCGCGTGCGGCGAAGGCGTACTTTTACGCTTCGTTCACGACGATGATCCCGCAGACGATCTGTACGGCCGTGACTGTCGTGGGGTTATTTCTGCCTGTTTGGAAAGCGTTTTCTTCCGTCAAAAAAACACTCGTCCGATGATCCGAAGAGAAATCGGAAGAGGAAAATCCTTTTTTTTGGTTTATGAAACAGCGAAAAAAGTCGATTTAAAAAAAATATAAAAATATTTTCTATCAGATTGGCATAAATTTAGGAAAAAGTATTGACTTTTGTTTGAATTTGCGATAAAATAGTAGTAGACTAAAAAAATCGGGAGATATTTCGGAATTTTTCGAACGATCTTTCGGTTCAATATGACGGAGTTTTATTTATGGGCAAATACGTCGAAAAGAATCTGTATGAAAACGAATGGATCGTGGAGAAGGCTTCTCGTGATCCTTGGCAACTGATCTGGTGGTGGGTGTTCGGCATTCTGTGTTGCTGGTTGCTGTTGATCCCCCTTATCCTGGCGATCATGAAAACGATTATTTTCTGTAAGACGGAATTCGTGTTGACGAATAAACGGATTATTTATAAGTGGGGTGTGTTTCACATCCGCGCTTTGGGAATCCCTTTGCAGAAGGTGGAAAGTATCACGGCTGACACGACGTTTTGGGGAAGGATCTTCAACCTCGGTGTTATTCGTATCACTTCGCCGCAGGGTAAAATCAAAGAAAAGATCGAATATCCCGACGATTTTAAGACCGCCGTACTCGGTCAGATCGAACAGCTCGATATCGTGACCCCCAACAACGACAAGATGGTTATGCGCGCAGTGATGCCGGAAATGCGCAAAGATCCTTTCGATCCGTATGCGGGCTATGGCCGCGACGTACACACGGGTAGAGAAGAACCCTTTGATCCGTATGCGGGATATGGGCGTAATCCTTACACAGGAAAAAGAGATTAATTTTACATATCATAAAATGGTTGGAAATGCAAAACGAAGAGCGATCATCGCTCTTCGTTTTTATATCGTATGAAATCATTACTCGCCGCGCAGATGAGAAAGCTCGTCGTATCCGTTCATCATCGTCATGCTTTCGAGAATACGGATATTACAACCGTAGCACGGATATGTCGGAGGACCGCCCGTAATGCTTTCGATCTCACCGTCGCGGCAAAATCCGTTTCCGAACAAATAGACCAGCTTTTCGGATAGATTGGCGTCGAGATATCCAAGCACGCGGTTTAGCGTTATGCTGTATACGTACACGTTGAACGGATATCCTTCCACGGGCGAGTGGACGAGCTGCAATTCGTCTCCGCCACCGCTTTGTGCCAACGCGCCCTGGCGATCGCCGACTTTTACGCCGCGGATCTTGCAAAGCACAGGGAACCGCAAACCGCAATTTTTCAGTCGACGTTTATAAAACAAATTTTTTAAAAAGGAAGGTATGCTCATATATACATTATAACATACGTTGCGCTTGAAAGTCAACCTGTCGATCGGCGGTCGCGACTTTTTCGGGACGGTTGCGGCTTTCGAAAAAAAAGTCTAGAATTTAGCGACGAATATAGTTAAAAGTCTTGCAATATTTTTATAAATTTGGTACAATTAAAGAAAAAGGAAAAGGAGCCTTCAATATGAATTACAGTCAGGCAAAAGAACTTCTTGAAAATAAAGGTCAAGCACATCTTTTACGATATTATGACGAGTTGGACGAAGCGGGAAAAAGCAATCTTTTGAACGCGATCGGAAACATTAATTGGGAATTCGAGGACGCGTTGGCAAACCCTGTTGATATGAGCGGCAAGGATCGTGATATCCGTCCCATTTCCGGCTTGCGCCGTGCGGACATCGAGAAGAGAGCGACGGAATTCGAAGCAATCGGCGTTGAAGCGATCAAGGCGGGCAAAGTCGCGGCGGTGCTTCTTGCCGGCGGTATGGGGACTCGTCTGGGCGTAGACGGGCCGAAGGGCGCGTATGATATCGGCGTTACTAAGCCTTTGTATATCTTCGAGCAGCAGATGAGAAATCTTCTCGAGGTAACGGAAAAGTGCGGGGTGACCGTGCCTTTGTACATCATGACCAGCGATAAAAATCACGAACAGACTACGTCGTTTTGGAAGGCGCACGACTATTTCGGATATCCCGAATCGGAAGTGAAATTTTTCAAGCAGGATATGGCGCCGGCGGTGGATTATAACGGAAAGATCTATTTGGAAAAGAAAGATACGCCCGCATTGTCGCCCAACGGCAACGGCGGTTGGTTTGCTTCCCTTCAGCGCGCGGGGTTCTGCGAGGATCTGCATAAGCGCGGCGTCGAATGGCTGAACATTTATGCGGTGGATAACGTATTACAACGTATTGCCGATCCTGTGTTCGTCGGTGCGACGATCGCGACGGGCGTCAACTGCGGCGCGAAAGTTATCTGCAAGACGGAGCCTAAGGAAAAGGTGGGCGTTTTGTGCATGGACGGCACGCAACCCGATATTATCGAGTATTACGAGCTGACGGACGAAATGGCGAATATGCGTGATGAAAATGGCGATCTTGCCTTCTGTTACGGCGCGATCATGAATTATTTGTTCCGTTTGACTAAGCTGGAGGAGATCGTAGACAAGAAGATCCCCGTGCATATCGTGGAAAAGAAGATCGAGTGTCTCTGTGAGGACGGCGTGACGAGAAAGCCCGAAAAGGAAAACGGAAAGAAATTCGAAACGCTTGCGGTCGATCTGATTAAGCCCATGGGCAGCGTGTTGCCTTTCGAGGTCGTAAGAGAAAAAGAATTTGCACCAATCAAAAACAAGACGGGAGTGGACAGCGTGGAATCGGCGAGAGAACTGTTGAAAAAGAACGGGGTGATCTTATAATGTCGATGCAATCGGAAGAAGAGAAGTTGCAACGTTTTATTCAACTTTTGTGCGATCTCAATCACGAAGCTGTGGAGATGCTGAAAACGGGGAATACGGAATTGCTTTTTAAAATGAACGATACGGTGGAGGAGATGTATAATATCCAGCATTTTGCGGAGGATGAAGTGTACACGGCAATCGAAGAAGACGCGCAGATCATTTATAAAAATTTCAACGCGATCATCACGATGATCCAAAGCAACGAAGAGAACGTTCTTGACGAAGCGACGACGGAAGCCGTAAAAAAGTTTTTACATAACATCTTCGATGCAAACGTTCGTATCGTACATGCGTACGGTTTAGCGTAATACAGTATAAAAACGGGGCCACCAGGTATTTGGTGAATGCTCCGTTTTTTGTTTTTAAAAGATATTTTCCAAACTGAACTGATACGATTGCGGAATGTTTTCGCACATACCGAGCAGTATCTCGAGTTTAGGCAGCGCGCTGTCATAATCGCGTACGTAAAGATATCCGACTGCTTCGTATAGCTGATAATCAATCTCGAGGATTGCAGAGTGGGGCAGCCAGACGTGCAAGGTGTTCTTCTTATTTTCCCAAAAACGTTCGGTTGCCGTGCCGTCCTCATAGGTCACCTCGCCCGCTTCCGTTTTGTCATAAAGGGTGAGCAATACTTCGTTAAAATCGTGAAAAGTCGTTTGTACACGGTTGCTTTCGTAAAAACATATCCCGAAAATGAGCGCAAGCGTCGTAAAAATGCTGGCAATCGTTCGTATCATATCAAACCTCCTCGCTACCAAAGCTGTTCTTTCCAATCCAGTTGGAACACCTTGTATTTTTCGCCCTTTTGTTGGAAGTATACCTTACCGTTTCCGTCCACGGTCATTACCAGTACTTTTTTTAGGTCAACGCAACCCTGCCCCCTCAATATTTCTAAAAAATACTCTTTTTCACGACCTGTATATTCGAGATTTTTTTTATCGAATTTTCCCTCGTCGATGAGAAGCAGGGGGAGGGAATTCTGCAATTCCTGATAATCAGCTTTCGGCAGTGCGGAGAAGGTGCCTTCCGCTTCGTACAGAGCATAGTCGACTGCGTCGAGAGAAAAATATCCCTCCACGCGTAGGCTTTCGATAAGGTCGGAAACGTCAAGGTTGTTTTTTTTCAGTTGCGTGTCGTCGATGCCGTTTTTATTCAGCACGATGCTGGGTATGCCGCTGACGACGGATTTTGCCCAAGGAAAATTTAAGTCGAGCAAACAAATGATCTGATGTATAAAATAGATGCTTAAAATGGCGATGATTCCGTAGAGAAGGGGAATGGAATTGTCTGCCATAGGAATACAGGCCAGATCGGCAATGATGAGGGTGATCACCAGCTCGTACGGTTGCATTTCCCCGATCTGCCGTTTGCCCATCAATCGCATAACGATGAGTGTGGTGATAAATATGATGACGGTGCGGATAAAAATAAGTCCCATATCCTTATTTTGAGAAAGCCGTAAAAAAATATGCGGTAAAGCCGCTCCAAACGCTTGCTTTTCTTATGAGAAAGTGCTATAATAATAAAAAAGTAAGAGTAGCCTTTGGCGCGTAAAGTGTCATCGAACGGGACGTTGTCGATGAACGAAAGAGAGCGGGGATCTTTTATCCGACTCTCTGCGGTGCCGAGGCGCGTCCGCTGCAAAAGAAGCACCCAGGTATTTGATGAAATAGAAAAAATCAGAATATTTGCGGACTTCGATCACCTGATGCGGACCTCTCGAAAGGAGGTTTTTTTCATGGAAAAAACAGAAAAAAAGAATGTAAAAACGTCTTGGCAAGAAGTATTGTTTTCACGTACTTTGGCAAAAAAGAACGTCAGCCATAAAGTCGCGTATATCGCAGTTTTGACGGCGTTCGTTGTGGCTGCGAATATGTTCGAGTTCAAGCTGGCGGATACGCAGTTTTCCTGCACGCTTGTCGTCTCCGCTTTGGCGGGGATCATCATAGGACCGCTGTTCGGATTTCTTGCTTGTTTCTTAGGCGATCTGGTCGGTTTTTTGGTAAATTCTTCGGGATTTGCCTATATGCCCTGGATCGGTTTGGCGATGGGCATGGTTGCGTTGATCGCGGGTTTTGTCGTCAACGGAATCGGTTGGCGGTTCAAAGGCGCGTTGATCGTAAAATTGCTTTTGGTCAGCGTATTGACGTTTTTGGTGTGTACGGTCGGAATCAACACCACCGCGTTCTGGCTTGTTTACAACGGCGGAAAAGTGCCTTATGCGACGTACCTTTTTTCGCGCTTGATCGTACAGGGTCAGATTTGGAACAGTTTGTTTAATTACGCATTGCTCTTTCTCGTCGCGCCCGCTTTAAAACGAATCAAAATGTTGAAAATCGATCTCGGTTGATAAAAAACGGCGAAAAAAGGCAAAAAATGCCCGCTGAATGTGACGGGTTTGTAAAAAAGAGGAAAAATCGTCGGGCTTTTCTTGACGATTTTTTTTTGTTGTGCTATAATAATATGGAAATCGTATCGGTTTAGGGGGATATCCTCGCGAGAACCGTTTCGGTTATATCGACTTAGGAGGCGAATCGTATGGACATCATGCATTCGTTATTGGCTGAATCGCCGGGTATCACGATATTCGGCTTCAAGATCTACGCATACGCGCTGATCATTGTTTGCGGCATGATCGCGGCATTTGTCGTCATTTCTTTGCTGTTTAAACGCAGAAATATGTCCTCGGATCTGTTTCTGACCTTTTTCTGCATCGGTTTGCCGATTGCGATCGTCACTACCCGTCTTTTCTATTGTATTACGGACGGTTTGCCCTTTTCCGAATGGTTCAGTTTCGAATCTATTCGTAAGGGCGGTTTGTCTATCGTCGGCGGTATCATCGGCGGCGCGGGCGCGGTGCTGGGTATATGTTTGGTAAAGAAAGTCAACTTTTTTCGCGTTGGCGATTGCGTGGTCGTCGGGCTTTTGTTGGCGCAGTCTATCGGCAGATGGGGCAACTTTGCCAATCAAGAAGTATACGGCGGACTGGTTACCAACGAGGCGTTGCAGTTTTTTCCTGTTTCCGTATATATTGAGGCGGTAGGCGAATGGCATTATGCATTCTTTTTCTATGAAAGCATGGTGACGCTGACGGCGGCGATCCTCCTGTTTATCAATGCGTGGAAAAACGGTAAAAAACCCAACGGCGTCAATACCGCGTGCTATTTCATCGTGTACGGTCTGACCCGTACGATCATGGAGCCCTTGCGCGATCAAAGCTTTATTTTGGGCGACGAAATACCTTGGTCGCAGGTCATGTCCGTGATCATGCTGGTGGCGGGGGTTGCGCTATTGCTCGTTTTGCTGTATTTCAACAGAAAGAAAGAGGGGAAATATTTCGGTTCGGTAAACGGCGATCCGTACGGTATCACCGAGTATATTGGCGACAGCAAAAAGGATCCTGCTTATCTGACTGATCTCAATATGATGTGTAAGGTCTATCCCGAGAATTATACGGAAAAGCCCGAAGAGGAGAAAAAAGAGTCTTTTTTTGCAAAAGTATTCAACGCGAAAGAAAATAAGGCGGAAACGATTGAGAAAAATAACGTAGAGGAACCGTCGGACGGTTCGGAGGATGAAAAATGAGAAATCTCACTTTATTGACCGATCTTTATCAACTGACCATGGGATATGGCTTTTACAAGCATAACAAGCATGAGGAAGAGGTCGTTTTCGATCTGTTCTTCCGTAAAAACGCACTGATTACCTATTCAATTGCCGCGGGGCTCGAGCAGGCGATGGAGTATCTTCTTAATTGGCGTTTCAGCGATGATGATATCGCGTATTTGCGCTCGCTGGATCTTTTTGACGAGGGCTTTCTTGAGTATCTCAAAAATATGAAATTCACGGGCGACGTATACGCTGTACGGGAGGGGGAGCCGGTATTTCCCGGCGAACCCATTCTCACGGTCAAAGCACCGCTTATTCAAGCGCAGTTCGCGGAGACCGCCCTTCTTAACATTATCAACCACCAAACGTTGATCGCGACCAAATCTTCCAAGATCTGTCGCGCGACGGGCGGAAGAGGAGTCGTGATGGAATTCGGTTTGCGCAGAGCACAAGGTCCCGATGCGGGGATAAGCGGCGCGCGTGCAGCGATCATCGGCGGTTGTTCTTCCACCTCGAACGTTATCGCAGGCGAGATGTTCGAGGTACCCGTAGCCGGTACGATGGCACACAGCTGGGTCATGGATTATCCTACGGAATACGAAGCGTTCCGCGCATATGCGGATTCGTATCCCAAAAACTGTTTGTTGCTTGTCGATACGTACGATACGCTTAGAAGCGGCGTGCCCAACGCCATCAAAGTGTTTAAAGAACTCAAAGCGGCGGGGTATACGCCCAAAGGTATCCGTTTGGACAGCGGGGATCTGGCGTACCTTTCCAAAAAAGCCCGTCAGATGTTGGACGAAGCCGGATTCCCCGAAGCGATCATTTGCGCATCGGGTGATTTGGACGAACGGTCTATAAGTTCGCTTATTCAACAGGGCGCGAAGATCGATTCGTGGGGGGTAGGTACAAGGTTGATCACCTCCGAAGACTTGCCTGCGCTCGGCGGCGTGTATAAGCTGTCGGCTGTCATTGAAAAGGACGGCACGGTCACGCCGAAGATCAAGCTGTCGGACAACACGGCGAAGATCACCAATCCCGCGTTTAAAAATCTGTACCGTTTGTACGATAAAGAAAACGGAATGGCGATCGCCGATCTTATCACGATGCGCGAGGAAATACTGGACGAAAGCAAGCCGTTGACGCTGTTCCATCCCGTGGAAACTTGGAAGGAGCACGAAGTGGAAAACTTCCGCGCGGAACCCCTTCTGCACGATATCGTAAAGGGCGGCAAGCTTGTGTATAAGTTCCCCAAATTGATGGAAGTGCAAGCGTTTTCGAAAAACGAGCTTTCCAAATTTTGGGAAGAATATCTCCGTTTGGATATGCCGCAGGTGTATAAAGTCGACCTTTCGAACAAACTGCACGATCTCAAGATTTCGATGATTGAGTATATCCGCAAAACCAATGCGAAAAAGGACAAAAAGAACTGATGAATAAAAATATAGACAAAAATAAAAACGAAGGGGGCAGGTATGCGTTCAAAGACTCATGGCTGTGGGGCGTTTTGCTGTTTTTCGCGCTTATCTTCATCGATCAGCTGACCAAGGTACTGGCGGACGTGTATTTTTCGCAGTCCGACGCGCCCGATCGGATCGCGATCATTCCCGGTTGGATATATCTTTGCATCACGTACAATCGCGGCATTTCCTACGGCTTGGGCTCGGGGGCGCCCACTTGGGCAAAGATCGTTCTGATCGCGGGTACGGGAGTGTTGATGGTGGCGTTTGCCGTGTTCTATTTCAAGGTGGATAAACGCCGTACGTGGCTTCGTGTTGCGCTCGTTTTCGTGGTTGCAGGCGGCATCGGTAATCTGATCGATCGCGTGTATTATCGGGTCTGGGATCCTGCCACTTTTCCGCTCGGCGTGCGGGATATGGTCGATCTCAACCGTTTCGGGTTTGCCGTTTGTAATTTTGCCGATTTCTTTATCGTCGGCGGTGCGATTGCATTGGTGCTTGCGTTGTTGTTTTTCGATAAAGAAGCTATGTTCCCCTTGACGGAAAAGTATAAGGCGTTGGCAAAGGAAGCGGAAGCCGAAAAAGAAGCGAAAACAAAAGCGAAATCGGATAGCGAAAAAGATCCCGAAAAAAATAATGGATAAACGTTTTTTCATCGCCGAAGAAGGCGGCAAACGGCTGGACGTGTTTTTAAGCGAACAGCTGGAAGACTTCACCCGTTCAAGGCTGAAAAAACTCATCGACGAAGGCAATGTCCTGGTCAACGATAGGCAAACGAAGAAGGCAGGTACGGAAATAAAGCCCTCGGACAAGATCGAAGTGATCATTCCCGAGGCTGTGGAATATTCCGTTCGCGCGGAGGATATTCCTGTCGATATCGTATATCAGGACGAAGATCTTGCCATCGTGAACAAGCCGCAAGGCATGACGGTGCATATCGGCAACGGCAACGAGAGCGGTACACTTGTTAACGCGCTGTTGCACGCGCTCGATTCGCTCAGCGGTATTGGCGGCGTGCTCCGCCCGGGAATTGTGCATCGTATCGATAAAGACACGACGGGGCTGCTCGTTGTGGCGAAAAACGATAAGGCGCACGTATCGCTTGCCGGACAGATTGCGGAAAAGACTTGTCGCCGAACCTATTACGCTTTGTTGGAAGGCAATCTAAAAGAGGATAGCGGACGTATCGTGACAGATATCGGTCGTCATCCCACCGAGCGCTTGAAAATGGCGGTGCTTCCCGAAGGAAAAGGAAAGCTCGCCGTTACCGATTTCCGGGTCGTTGCAAGGTTTGGCGCGGAATTTACCCTTTGCCGATTCGATCTGCAAACGGGCAGAACGCACCAGATCCGCGTACACGCGAAGCATCTCGGACATCCCGTGGTGGGCGATCCGGTATACGGATATAAAAAACAGAAATTTGATCTCAAAGGTCAGCTTTTGCACGCGGCACGGCTGGAGTTGACGCATCCGACGACAGGGGAGAGAATGTCGTTCAACGCAACCCTGCCCCCTGCGTTTTCGGAAATACTACGTAAATTATGCAAGCAGTACGCGGTGAATGAAAGCGCGTTTGACGGTTTGATAGAAGGCTGAATATGTTAAAGATAACCAAAGTAAAACGCAATTCTATTGCCAAAGAGCTGGGCTTGGAGGTCGGGGACGAAATTGTCGCGTTTGACGATCATCCCTGCGAGGACGAGCTGGATTATCTCTATTACGTCGAAACGGACGGCTTTTCTTTGACCGTGCGCGACAAGCGCGGCAATGGCGAAATGACGGTCAAGGTCGAAAAAGAGGAGGGGGAAGATCTCGGGATTGAGTTCGAGAAAAACACTTGTATCCGTACCTGTCACAACCGTTGCGTGTTTTGTTTTGTCGATCAGATGCCGAAAGGTATGCGTGAAAGTCTGTACGTCAAGGACGACGATTACGGCATGAGTTTTTCCTGTGGTAATTTCGTGACTCTGACCAATCTTTCAGACGAGGGGCTGGAGCGTATCATTCGTCTGCGCCTCTCTCCGTTGTACGTATCCGTGCATACCATGAATCCCGAATTACGCGTAAAGCTTTTGCGCAATCGCCACGCCGGGAAGATCGTCGAACAGATCGATCGGTTGGCGAATGCGGGGATCGAGTTGCATTGTCAGGCGGTGTTGGTGCCGGGCGAAAACGATGGTGAAGAGCTTGTGTATACGGCGCGAAGGCTGTTTGAATATTACCCCACCGTTCGTGACATAGCTTGCGTACCGACGGGGATCACAAAATATCGCGAAGGACTGTATCCCATTTCCGACGTGGATAAGGCGTACAGCGCGTGTCTGCTTGATCTGGTGGACAAGCTTAACACGGAATTCGGAGTTGATTTTCTTCAGCCCGCGGACGAATATTTCGTCAAAGCGGAGCGTCCCTTTAAGCCCGCGTCTTTTTACGGCGATTTTGAGCAGATCGAAAACGGGATCGGCATGACGACGAAATTTTTAAGCGAAGCGAACGCGGCTCTTGACGAGCTTTTCCTGGAAAACGATGGGGGCAAGTATGCGTTGAGCTCTGAAAAACGCTCGGTCATTGTCTGCGGCGTCAGTGCAGAAAAGGTCAACCGCGAAGTGGCGGAAAAGTGTGAAAAAGCAGTGGACGGGTTGCGCGCGGACGTGTTGCCCGTCGTCAATGGGTTCTTTGGTCCGACGGTCACCTGTACGGGCTTATTGACGGGTGTGGACATTTTGAACGCGCTGGATAATTATCGCAAGGAAAAGGGGGAATTTGACGAAGTGGTGCTTGCAGGCAACACGATGAAGGAGTTTGAGGACGTATTTCTTTGCGGTATGACGTTAGACGAGCTGAAAGAGAAATTGCATTTTGATAACATCCGCATCAACCGCGACGGCGGTTACGGTTTTGTGGACATCTTGACAACAAATATAAAATCTTGACAACAACTATAAAATAGTGAAAGCCCTAAAACTTTTTCGCTGTTCACTATTACTTAAAAAGAGGAGGCGATAACATATGGCGAATCCCTTGATTGCATTGGTCGGCAGACCGAACGTGGGAAAAAGCACGTTTTTCAATAAAGTAGCGGGAAGAAAAATTTCGATAACGGAGGACAGACCGGGCGTCACGCGCGACCGTCTGTACACGGACGCGCATTGGCGCGGAAAGCATTTCACGATGGTGGATACGGGTGGCATCGAGTTGAAATCCGAAGACATCATGTGGAAGGAGATCGCAAAACAGGCGGACGTGGCGATCGAAACGGCGGACGTGATCCTGTTTTTCACGGACGGCAAGGACGGTGTGCATCCGTCCGATTATGATGTGGCGGATATTCTCCGTCGCAGTAAAAAGCCGGTTATTCTCGTTGTGAATAAGATCGATAATTATTCTCCCGACCAGATTTTCGAATTCTATTCTTTGGGCTTGGGAGAGCCGTTTGCGATCTCCGCGGAACATTCGCAAGGGATCGGGGACGTGTTGGATGAGGCGATCGCATATTTTCCTGAAACGACGATCGAGCCCGTTCCTTCCTTGAAGATCGCGGTGGTCGGGAAGCCCAACGCGGGAAAATCCAGTCTTGTGAATAAGATCCTGGGCAGTGAAAGAAGCATCGTTACGCCTATGGCAGGCACGACGCGCGATGCGATCGACACGCTGTTCTATCGGGGCGAAAAGGCGTACACGATCATCGACACGGCAGGTATCCGCAAGAAGAAGAACGTGGATGACGATGTGGAATATTACAGCAATATGCGCGCGTTCGACGCAGTACGCCGCAGTGACGTATGTCTTTTGGTTGTGGACAGTGCGGAGGGATTGACCGAGCAGGACGTTAAGATTATCGGTTACGTGCATGAGCAAGGTAAGCCGTCCGTCATCGTCATGAATAAGTGGGATCTGATCGAAAAAGACACGCATACCGTAAACAAATTCGAGGAAAAACTGAAAGAGGACCTCAAGTTTATGGATTATTACAAATCCATTTATATCTCAGCAAAAACGGGACAGCGCGTGGAAAAACTGTTGACGGCGGCGGAAGAGGTGTACGCGCACGCGACATTCCGCGTTCCCACGGGCGAATTGAACGATCTTATCGGCGACGCGATCCGTTTGCAGGAACCGCCTTCCTATCAAGGCAGAAGAATGCGTGTATTCTTCTCCTCGCAGGCGACCGGCGTGATTCCGCCGACCTTTGTTCTGCACGTAAACGACGAGGGATTGTTGCATTTCTCTTATCAGCGTTATCTGGAAAATACCATCCGCCGCGCGTATGATTTTTCGGGGACGCCGATACGGGTTATTGTGCGCGAAAAGAAAGACGAGGACTAAAATAGGACGGTAATTCCGTCGAATATGGATAATGCTTATGAAAGAATTTTCTATTGTACAAAACTGGTGGCAGTTTTTGATCGTAGCGATCGTTTGCTATCTGATCGGTTGCTTTAACTTTGCAAGGGTGATCTCCCGTAAAAAACAACGGGATATTACCACTATCGGTAGCGGTAATCCCGGTACCATGAACATGACCCGCGAATTCGGCATCAAAACAGGTTTTCTCACCTTTTTATGCGATGCGTTAAAGGGTGGTGTTCCCGCGTTGATCTGTTATTTTATTTATCGTAGCTATATCTTTGAGGGTACGGAGATTCCCGTATCTGATCTCATGCGTTATTTTGCCGGTTTATTCGTCGTTGTCGGACATATCTTTCCCGTAACCATGAAATTTAAGGGTGGCAAAGGCATCGCTTCGACGCTCGGCTTGTTCTGGTTTGGTTTGATGTGCGAAAGTCCGTGGTGGATACTTATCGGATTCGGCGTTTTGCTGACCATCGTTTTGGTGATTTACGTAACGGAATACGGCTCGGTCGGTTCTCTGTACGGCGTTACTACGTTCAGCATTATTCAGGCGGTGATTTTCTTGCTTCGTTACAACGATTTTGCTGTCAACGCATACCTGGTATGCCTGTACGTGCCCATTTTGTTGATCGTTATACTTACGTGGGCAGCGCATCATCAAAATCTCCGCCGTCTGTTTGCCGGAGAAGAACATAAAACTTCGTTAAAACAAATGATAAAAAAGAAAAATGCGCAAAACGACAAAAAATAAAACGGCACATTAAAACGTAAAGCAGAGGTTTTTTTGATTTCATGAATATCATAATCGTAGGTTGCGGCAGGGTCGGACAGACGCTTGCCGAAAAACTCAATAGCGACGGAAACGACGTCACCGTTATCGATACGTCAGCGGAGCAGGTGGACGCCATTACGGGCAGATACGACGTAATGGGTATTGTCGGCAACGGAGCGACGCACACCGTTCAACGTGAGGCGGGCATTGAAACTGCAGACCTTCTGATTGCCGTCACCAACTCGGATGAATTGAATATTCTTTGTTGTCTGGTCGCAAAACGCGAAGGTAAGTGTAAAACGATCGCAAGAGTCAAAAATCCCGAATATAGCCGTGACGCAATATATTTAAAAGACGAGCTAGGGCTTGCTATGGTCATCAATCCCGAATATGCGGCGGCGGAGGAGATCGCGCGCATCCTGCGTTTTCCGTCTGCAATCAAGATCGAACCGTTTGTAAAGGGCAGGGTCGAACTGATCAAATTCCGTCTCCCCAAAGAGAGCAGCATTGTCGGGCTGTCCGTCAGGGAGGCGATGGCAAAGCTTCGTTGCGAAGTGCTGATCGCCACGATTGAACGCGGCGAGGAGGCATACATAGCCAACGGTGATTCCACGTTTGAAGAAAAGGACATCGTTTCCATCATTGCCACGCCGAGAAATGCAAACGAATTTTTTACCAAGATCAATTATAAGGGACATTCCATCAAAGACGCGCTTATTGTCGGCGGGGGGGTAATCACGCATTATCTTTGCGGAATATTAGAACGCTCGCCCGTGTCCTTGAAGATCATCGAAAAGAATCGTAAGCTCTGTGAGGAGCTTTGCGCGCGGTGGGAAAAGGCGATCGTCGTTAATGGCGACGCGTCCGATCGAGAGCTGTTGTTGGAACAGGGCATTGCAAGCGCCGACGCGTTCGTTTCGCTTTCCGATCTTGATGAAGAAAATATCCTGCTTTCTTTGTATGCGAAGGAATTGGGCAAGGGGAAACAAATCACGAAGATCACCAGAACGGATTATGACAACGTTATCAGTCGTTTGGATCTGGATACCACGATCTGCCCGAAAAATATCACTTCCGATACGATCCTGCGGTTTGTCCGCGCGACGAAAAACGCCGTCGGCAGTAACGTCGAAACGTTATACAATATCATTCAGGATAAAGTAGAGGCTGCCGAGTTTATCGTGAAAGACAATTCGCCTATCACAGGCAAGCCGCTCAGCGAGCTGCAATTCCGACCGAACGTGCTGATCGCCTCCATTTCCCGCGGGAAAGCGGTGATCATTCCGCGCGGTCAGGATGTGATCCAACCGGGCGATTCTGTGGTCGTCGTATCCAGGCAGACAGGCTTGCACGATATTTCGGACGTGCTGGTAAAATAACGTAGCGTAGAGGTGAGGAGACAGACAATGAATTTTCACATTATAAAACGTACGCTGGGTTGGATCTTGTTGTTTGAGGCGATCTTCTTCGCGTTACCTGCGGTAACGGCGATCATCTATTGGGAGGAGGCGTTTTTTTCCTTTCTCGCATCGGCGTTTATCTGCGTGATCGTCGGCATGGCCTGTATACTCGGCAAACCAAAAAATACGAAGATCTATGCGAAAGAGGGATTCGTCATCGTTGCGCTCAGTTGGATCGTGATGAGTCTGTTCGGCGCGTTGCCCTTCTGGCTTTCGGGCGAGATCCCTTCGTACGTGGACGCGTTGTTTGAAACGGTCTCCGGCTTCACGACGACGGGCGCGACGATCTTGCCGTCGGGTGCGGCAATCGAGGCTGTGCCGAAATCCCTTTTGATGTGGCGCAGCTTTTCGCATTGGGTCGGCGGTATGGGCGTGCTGGTGTTCATCATGGCGTTTTTGCCGCTCAGCGGTGCGCAGAACTTGCATTTGATGCGCGCGGAAAGCCCCGGACCTACGGTCAGCAAACTCGTGCCGAAGATGCGTACGACGGCGCTTATCCTGTACTTGATCTATTTTGCAATGACTTTATTGCAGTTCATTTTATTGTTGTTCGGTAAAATGCCCGTGTTCGACGCGTTGACAACTGCATTTGCAACGGCGGGTACGGGCGGTTTTGCGATCAAGGGCGACAGCTTTGCAAGTTATTCTACCTATTCTCAGATCGTTGTTACCGTATTTATGGTACTGTTTTCAATTAATTTCAACTCGTATTATCTCCTTTGCAGAGGCCGTTTTAAGGACGCGCTCAACGCCGAGGTGAAAACGTTTCTGATCATCGTTCTTGCTGCGATCTCCATGATTACGCTCGATCTGTGTTTGACGGAAAGCGCCGTGTACGAGTATTCGGTAGGGGAAGCGCTGAAACATTCGGCGTTCTCGGTCGCGTCGGTCGTCTCAACAACGGGTTTCGCGACGGCGAATTTCGACCTCTGGCCCGCTTTTTCCAAAACGATATTGGTAACGTTGATGTTTATCGGCGCGTGCGCGGGTAGTACGGGCGGTGGCATAAAGGTTTCGCGTATACTTATCCTTTCGAAAGGCGCGAAACATGAAGTCAATCGTTTGATCCACCCCAAGCAGGTAAAAAAGATCATGATAGACAAGCGCGTGGTTGAGCATGAAGTCGTGCGATCGGTAAACGCGTATATTATTGCATACGCGCTTATTTTCATTATTTCACTTTTGATCATTTCGTGGGACGGTAAGGACTTGGTAACGAATTTTACCTCCGTTGTAACAACGTTGAATAACGTCGGACCCGGGCTCGGCTTAGTGGGACCGGACGGGAACTTTGCATCCTTCTCCGTTTTATCGAAGCTGGTGTATATTTTCAATATGCTTGTAGGAAGATTGGAGGTATTTCCGATGCTCGTCCTGTTCTCTCCCGCAACGTGGAAAAAATAAGTTGAACGCATACACGGTATGCTCGAATATACATAAAAAAGGCGGAACATAATGTTCCGCCTTAAATTTTCCTATTACAATTTTTTTATATTGTATCCGCTTTTCAAGCGACGCTTTTGTTGACTGTTTTTTTCTTACGCAACTGTTACGCTTTTTGCCCAGCCCATGATAAGGGGTTCCATCTCGGAGAGATCACTGACGTAACAACCGAATTGCACGATCCAAAAGGAGTCCGTGCCTTTATACGCAAACGAGAAGTAGCGTATGGCTCTGCCAAGTATAGTCTCCACTTTTGTATAGTAGATAAGCTCGTCCTTCATAACGGGAATCACGTCGGTAAGACCGTTGTTGGCGATGACGGAGGCGATATATTCTTCAAGTGTTTTATTTTCAAGCCCCGCGTCCAGCGTGAACGCCTCTTTAAGCACCATCACTCCGCCGCGGGAAGAGGTGTAATAGGCGTAAAAGCCCATTTCGCTTTCCTTTTCTTCAAACGATTCCGTAAGAGTGAGAGTAATGCCGTCTTTGCTGAATTCCCGCGGGGTCGTGGAAAAACTTCCGTTGCCGCCGAACGGCAGAACGGGAGAGAAGCAGGACGAACAGAGTAAAAGGGTAAGTAACAATGTTAATAAAGCTACAAGTTTTGTTTTCATTAATTTTCCTCTAAAGACGTAGTGTAAACGTATTCGCCGTTGCGGTTCTCAAAGCCGAAGGTCGACAGCTTGGAAAGGTTGACTGTTCTGTGCTTGAAAAAATTCTCGTTAAACATATGTGGTTACTCGTTCATTTTTTTTTGATCACGGTTTCGCGCATGATCGTCGTCACTGCCATGATCGCTTGTGATCGTTCTCTGCCGAAAGATCAGGCGTTATATGGATGATGCACGGATAAACGTGCGCAAGTCTACCCCAATAAAGAATTATTTTAATACCGATATTGCGTCGGAGATGGTTTTTTCAAAGGCTTCGCGACCGTATTTATCGACCTCGGCTTTATCTTTCGCACCGTGCGTCAGACAGCCTGCACCGCCGATACAGCCGCCAATACAGGCCATACCTTCAATAAAGTTTCCGTCCAATACGTTCTTGTTTTTCAATAAAAGGGCTTTGCGGCAAGCTTCGATACCGTCGCAGGGTACCGGTTTAAAATCAAAATCGATGTTTTGCTCTTTGAGACCTTGCGCAACGGCGTCGGAAAGACCTCCCGACCGTGCAAAGATCCTGCCGAAATAGGACGCGTTGTCCAGTACGTCTTCGGGCAGTGTCGTGATGTCGATATCACGACTGTCAAACAGCGCCTGCAACTCTTCGAAGGTCAACACCACGTCGACGTAGGGGCTGACGCTCTCCAGCTGCGCCTCGGCTTTTTTTGCCGTACAGGGGCCGATAAATATGATCTTTGCGTTTTCGGTGGTCTCCTTGATATACTTTGCAAGGGTCGCCATCGGCGAAAGATTATGAGAGACGTGTTGCAAAAGTCCGGGAAATGCCGACTTGACGTACGCCACGAAAGCGGGACAGCAAGAGCTTGTCAAAAATCCCTTTTCCGCAAGCTCGCGAGATTCCGCGTGCGCCACCATATCCGCGCCCAAAGCGGCTTCAATGACGGTGTAGAAGCCCATTTTCTTCAGACCCGTGATGACTTGTCCGAGCTTCGCATAGCTGAACTGGCTGGAGATTGAAGGCGCCACCATCGCGTATACCTTGTACGATTGGTTGTGATCGCTTTTTTTCAAGAGGTCGATCGCGTCCAGTATGAAGGATTTGTCGGTGATTGCGCCGAAAGGGCACTGATAAACGCAGGCGCCGCATTGAATACATTTATTGTTGTCGATCGCGGCGGTGTCGTCCTCATTGATGGAGATCGCCTTAATCTTGCACGCGACCTGGCAGGGGCGTTTGCGGTTGACGATCGCCGAATAGGGGCAGACCGTCGCGCACAGACCGCAATCGACGCATTTGGATTTGTCGATATGCGCTACGTGATTGTGATCGAAGGAAATGGCGCCTTTTTTACATACGTCCTCACAACGGTGCGCAAGACAGCCGCGACAGGAGGAGGTCACTTCATATCCCGCTGCGGGACATTCGTCACAGGCGATATCGATCACCTCGATAACGTTCGGGTTTTCCTTATTGCCTCCCATAGCCAGCTTGACTCGTTCCGCGAGGATCGCGCGTTCCTTATAAACGCAACAACGCATCGTAGGCGTTTTTCCGGGAACGATGATCTTGGGAATGTCCAGTACGTTTTCAAGCAACGTGTCGTTCCACGCCTGCCTTGCGACTTCGCGCAAAACTTTGTATTTTAAATGCTGTACTTTTGTATCAAATTTACGCATTGTTTCTCCTTAAAAGTAACTTACTTTGATCCTCTTGCCCATTTTTTTCAGACAAGCGGACAATTCTTTCACCAGGTTCATTTTGATGTTGAACGTGATCGGCAGGTCGGGGTTTTGATGTGCGGGATTGATCGCTTTGCCGACGTAAAAATTGATGTCCGTCGCTTCTTCGAAAAGCAAACGGCAGATCAGCGAGGCTCCGTCGCGCTTAAAATTCCAATGCTCGTATTGTACATTGTCGGCAAGGTAGTCTTTGGCGTATTCCAGCACCTTATTGACTGTAATGACTCCCTCGGTCACTAAATCGACGCCTTCTATCTCCGCGATCGGCGGAACGTCCGCGCACTCGAAATTAAGGCTCGCTTTAAGGGGCTTGCCAAGATATTTCGCCGCGATAGAGGAGGTTGTGCCGCCGCAAATGAGGTGCTTGCCTTCTTTGGAGAAAAACAGCGACATCATCCGATCGCAATCGTCCCGATTGGCGGGGGGACCGAACAGAAGATTCATCGGTTCTCTCTTGCGGATCTTTACGACGCAGGCCGTCGTATCGTCGCCCGGTTTATTGCCGTACAATTTATCGCATTCATCTACGAGGATTGTGGACATATTTTTGGCTGTATAGCCGCCGTATGCCAACGTCGTCATATACGTGACGATCTCTTCTCGTTTCCAGCCGAAATTGTAACGTCCGCCGAGCCCCGCGTGGGGACAACCGTCGCTCATGGCAATAAAAATATCGTTCTCCCGCAACTTCAATACCGTCTTATATATCTTCTTACCGTCGATATTCATTTCAGTTTTCGGATAATCGTAATTTACGTTGTCACGCAGAACGATCACCTGTGGATTGTCATACTGAATGATCTCGATGATATCGTTGTGGAGGATATGCATGATCGTAAACGTGGAGTACGCGACGCCGCGAACGGAGCATACGGGCAGGGTCGCGGCGATAGTGGAAACACATTCTTCGATGGGAAGGCCCGCCGCAATCATCGTGGAGATGATCTTGGAGGTCAGGGTGGAGAGGATGCTTGCCTTCACGCCGCTTCCGAGTCCGTCTGCCAACACGATCACCGTAGAATTTTCGTTTTCTTCTACGATATCCACGTGGTCGCCGCAAAGCTCTTCGCCGTAGTGGTTGATGCTTTTATAGCCGATATCTGCGCATAAATCATTCATCGGTGATCGACTCCTTCAGCTTCGTCAAAGCGATCTTGGTTTCGGCGGCGGTTTCCCCAAGCAGAGAAGCGATCTCCTGAACGATACGCATTTGCTTATCGACGACCTTATCTGCGACCTCAATGGTCTGACGGCTGATATTCTCTTTCTTTTCCCGTTCGAGCTCTTCGTCCGTGATGTCGCGCATAATGCCTACAAGTAAATGGGAATCTCTGTCGTAAACGACCGTTTGCTCTACGTAACGCTTGTATTCCGCAAGATAGACGCGTTGGCTTCTGATGCCTCTGCCTGTGTTTTTTACCTGTGCGAATACGGTGGGATCCAAAATGCGAATGACCGATTCGCCGAGGACATCCGATGCGGAACGGATATTCATCAGCTTCAGGGCGGCGGCATTGATCTGCTGTACCTCGAGATTCTCATTGAGCACGATCAATCCGTCGGGGGAGCTTTTCACGATGGTATCGGAAAAGCTTTCGGCTTTATCTTTGAGATAGGGCAGACACATGGAGATCTCCGCTTTGCCCTGACAAATGGCGATCGCCTTTTCCCGACAGGAGTTATACCCGCAAGAACCGCAGTTCAATTCGTCGGAGGACTTGAATTTTCCCATTTGGCGAAGCGCGCTGAGGATCTCCGTTTCGGAAGGTTGCGTCAGTTTGTGCTCGATATACGTGAACTGCTTTTTTAAGTTGTCAGCGGTCGGCTGCGATACACGGAAATCCTTTTCACCGGCAAAGCTTGCCACTGCCATATAATCTTTGACGGGGGAACTATGGTATTTTTCCATAACGGGCCCGCCGACGCAGCTACCGACGCAGGCGGACATTTCGATAAAGCATTTGTGGATTTTTCCGCTTTCGATGTCTTTTAGCGCGGAAATACAATTTTCTACGCCGTCCAGGGCCATGTACGCATACCCCGGCGCGTTCTGTGCCATCGTTTTGAGGATACCGCCGGTCGTCGGAAAAAAACGGGCGCGGCTTTCCGCGTTGCTCTCCGCTTCCCGTTCCGGTTCGATCCGTTCACGCTTCAGCCAATCCGTCAATTCTTCAAAAGTAAGCACAGCGTCCACGAGTCCCTCGTAGTGTTCCGCTTCGTCTTTTTTGGCGACGCAGGGACCGATGAAAACGGTCTTTGCGTTCGGGATCCGCTTTTTGATGTCGGCGCAATGCGCCTGCATGGGGGATAATACGTCCGCAAGATATTCCAGTTCCGCGGGGAAATATTTTTGGATCAGCAGATTGACGGAGTGACAGCAGGAGGTGATGACAATATCCCGCTCGTCCTCTTTCAGCATACGTTCGTATTCGTTTTTGACGATGGTGGCGCCGATCGCCGTTTCTTCCACATCGTAAAATCCCAGCTTTTTTAAAGCTTTACGCATTGCGACGATACCGACTCCGTCGTAGTTGGCGATAAAGGAGGGGGCAAGGCTGACGACGACGGGATCGCCGCTTTGGAGAAATACCTTCACCTTTTCGGTCTCGTCGATGATCTCCTTTGCGTTCTGAGGACAAACGACGAAACAGTGACCGCACAAAATGCACTCGTTGCCGATGATATGCGCCTGATTGCCGGAAAAACGGATAGATTTTACGGGACAATGGCGGATACACTTATAACAGTTTTTGCAGTTAGATTTTTTAAGCGTGAGACAATTTGGCATACCGATCAATTCCTTTCGTTCTCAATTACGTTCCATATATTTTTCGTGAAGAAGTCCTTGAAATTTTCACGCGTAACGCCGACGTGGATATCCTCGTTGATACGAACTGTAACGCCGACACGGTTACATTTACCGGTGCAAAAGCTGCCGACAAGCACGACGTCATCCTCCAAACGATATTCTTCAACGGCTTTTTGCAAAAGCTCGACGATCTCCGCAGAGCCTTTCAGGTGGCAAGAGCTGCCAACGCAAACCTGAACGATCAGCATAGTCACACCTTCGCAAGCACTTCTTTTGCAAAAAAGCTTTCCACGGTGTCGGGGGATACCGAGAAAAAGCCGTCGTCCACCGTTACGCAGACGCTACTTTGACATTTTCCCAGACAGAAGGTACCGCCAAGCTCCACCTTGTTGTCAAGGCCGTTTTCGGCAATGAGACGTTTCAGCTGTTCGACTACTTGACGGGAGCCCTTGATATGGCAGGAACTACCGATACAAACCGTAATTTTCATTTGAATTACATTCTCCTCAATTTACTTCTTATAAAAGTAAAAATATTATATCATATTTTTCGCGAAATTTCAAGTTTTTTATAGGAACGTACGCCTATAAAATGAAAATAGCGCTAAGTCAAAGCTTTTTTCACGCCTTAGCATAAAAAATTTATTGTTATTTTGCGGTACATCGTTTGCCATAATAATAGAATTTCTGCTATAATAGTATATGGCAATGCGTTTTAGTGAAAGATATTTTCGAAAAAAACGATACTAATATAAGTGATATAACAGGAGGAGCATATGTTATATAAAATATTCGAATACGATCCCTATCTTTTACCGTATGAACGGGATATCGATCTTCGCATGGACAATTACGAACGAAAAAAACGGGAGCTGGTGGGAAAAAACGGCAGACTCTGCGATTTTGCCAACGGACACGAATATTTCGGCTTTCATAAAACCGAAAACGGCTGGTATTATCGAGAATGGGCGCCTGCCGCAGAGGAAGTGTATCTGACGGGCGATATGGTCGGTTGGAGATGGCTCGATCTGAAGCTTACGCCGCTCGGCAACGGCGTTTTCGAGATTTTTTTGCCGGGGACGGAAGCGCTTTACGACGGCTGTCACGTCAAGACGATCGTTCGTCGCGGCGAAAAGCTGTTGGAACGTATACCTCTGTATATCCGTCGCGTCGTTCAGGATCCGAATACGCGTATCTGGAGCGGCGTGATCGTCGATCAGCCTGCCTATACGTGGCAATATAGCGATTTCAAGCCTGCGCGCGATCTGTATATCTACGAATGTCACATCGGTATGGCGCAGGAAAAGGAGGAAATCGGTACCTATCGCGAATTCCGCGAAAATATCCTTCCCCGCATCAGGGAGCTGGGCTATAATACCATTCAGATCATGGCGATCATGGAGCATCCCTATTACGGCTCTTTCGGATACCAAGTATCTTCCTTTTTTGCCGCTTCCTCTCGATACGGTATGCCGAACGAACTTAAAGAGCTGATCGACGAGGCGCATGGCATGGGGATCGCAGTTCTTTTGGACGTGGTACACTCTCACGCCGTAAAAAATACAATGGAGGGCATCAACGAGTTTGACGGCACGTCCTATCAGTTCTTTCACGAAGGACCGCGCGGTGAGCATCCTGCGTGGGGTACAAAGTTGTTTAACTATGATAAAAACGAGGTCATTCATTTCCTTTTGTCCAATTTGAAATTCTGGATGACGGAATACCGTTTCGACGGTTTTCGTTTCGACGGCGTGACGTCTATGATCTATCACGATCACGGACTCGGCGTGGCGTTTACCGATTACGGGAAGTATTTTTCCCTCAATACGGACACCGAGGCGATCACCTATCTGCAACTCGCTAACGAGCTGATCCGCGAGGTCAACCCTGACGCCGTTACGATCGCCGAGGATATGTCGGGGATGCCGGGAATGTGTCTGCCGATAGGGGAGGGCGGGATCGGGTTCGATTACCGTTTGGCGATGGGACAGCCCGATCTTTGGATCAAGCTTCTGAAGGAGTGTCCCGACGAGGCTTGGGATATGTGGCGTATTTGGGGAGAACTGACGGGCAGGCGTCCCAAGGAGAAGTATATCGGATACGCCGAATCGCACGATCAGGCGTTGGTCGGGGATAAAACGCTGATGTTCCGTCTTTGCGACAGCCGTATGTATACCGAGATGGGGAAAGAAAGCAACGACAGCGTCGTGGAGCGGGGAATGGCACTTCATAAGATGATCCGTATGGTTACGATGACGCTGGGCGGAGAAGGCTATCTCAATTTTATGGGCAATGAGTTCGGACATCCCGAATGGATCGATTTTCCGAGAGAAGGAAACGGTTGGAGTCATTTTTACTGTCGCCGTCAGTGGCATCTTGCCGACGATCCGAACCTTAAATATCAATATTTGCAAGCCTTTGATAAAGCCATGATAGAATTTTTAAAGGCGCATACGATCTTTCGCGGAACGCCGCACAGTTTGTATATAGATAAGGAAAAGCAGGTGCTTGTCTACGAGCGTTCGAACGTTGTCTTTGTTTTGAATTTCAGCCCGACGGGATATTATGAAGGGTATTGGCTGACCGTGCCCACGTCGGGGAAATATCGCGTTATTCTTTCCACCGACGAAAGTCGTTTCGGCGGTTGGGACAGGATCTCCGAGGAGTACGTGTATACGGCAACGAAGAGATCGGACGGGGGGGCGAAATTGCAGATCTATCTGCCTGCGCGAACGGGGCTTTGTATGATAAAAACAGGGCGCGAGATGAAAATAAAGGAAAAGAAGCCCTTGAAAATTAAAAAAAGCTGATCGATAAAAAAGACTATGGTTGCATAGTCTTTTTTATTGCGCAAAAACGGGTATAACCTGCTCCTATAAGCGAATAGAATATAAAAACGGACAAGAGAGGAGGAGAAAATGAATAAAAAACAGGACGAAACGATCGTCGGCTTGACGGATGAAGAAGTGATTGCTTCGCGTGAAAAATACGGCGCAAATACGCTGACGCGTCAAAAACGGAAAGGCTTTTTCAGACAATATCTTTCGGCATTCGGCGATCCGATTATCAAGATTCTGCTCGCCGTGCTTGCGCTCAATCTGATTTTTCTGATCGGTACGTCCGATTGGACGGAAACGGTCGGTATAGCGGTCGCCGTATTTTTGTCCACGCTTGTTTCCACCCTTTCGCAATATGGCAGCGAATCGGCGTTTCTCGAATTGCAGAAAGCGCAGGAAAACGTTTTTTGTCGTGTGAAAAGGGGAAAAGAGATACTCTCGTTGCCCGTATCCGAGCTGGTTGTAGGCGACGTTCTCTTGTTGTCTGCAGGCGAAAAAGTTCCCGCGGACGGTACCGTTCTGAGCGGAAAAGTGAGCGTGGATCAATCCGCGCTCAACGGCGAGAGCGCAGAGGTCGAAAAGAGCCCTTGCGCGTCGGGGGCAATGCCTGCAAGCCTTGCCGATAAGCAAAGGCTGTTTACGGGCAGTACGGTGATCTCCGGCGAATGTATCGTGCGGGTGGATAAGGTGGGTGATAACACGTTTTACGGCCAAATGGCAAGGGAAACGCAGGAGGAACCGCCCGAAAGTCCTTTGCGCGTCAAGCTCAATCATCTTGCGAAGAGCTTGAGTAAATTCGGATATATCGCTGCGGTATTGGTGGCGATCGCCGATCTTTTCAACGCGTTTTTCATCGATAATGGTATGGTGTTTTCTTTGGCGTTTGCCGATCTCTGCGATTGGAAGATCGTTCTGCCGCGGCTGATGCACGCGCTTACGCTCGCGATCGCCGTGGTGGTCGTTGCCGTTCCGGAGGGTTTGCCGATGATGATCGCGGTCGTGCTTTCTTCGAATATGTTGAAGATGTCCAAAGACAACGTACTCGTGCGGAAGGCCGTCGGGATCGAAGCGGCAGGCGGAATGAATATATTGTTTACGGATAAGACGGGAACGCTGACGAAGGGGGCGTTGGAAGCCGTACAATATATCGAAGGAGGGGGGCAGGTACGAGATGAGATCACCGATTGCAGCCCTGCCGTGCGCGCGTTTCTGACGCTGAGCGCGACGTATAATACGGGCAGCGTTTTAACCAATGGAAAGCCCGTGGGCGGGAACGCTACCGATCGCGCTTTGTTTATGTCCGCGCTTCCTTTGATTAAAAAAGAACCGAATAATTACGAGCGCATCTCCATACTGCCTTTTGACAGCGTCAATAAATTTTCCGCCGCTTATCTGAAGAGCAAAGAAAAAGAGTATTTTTCTCTTTTCGGAAGCAAATGCGCGTTGGTAAAGGGCGCGCCGGAGAAGCTGTTGCCTGCTTGTGAAAATTATCTGAATGAAAACGGAAGTCTTTCCCCCTTTTTTCGCGCGGATATGGAAAAAAAGATCCGTTTGCTCACACGGCGCGCTATGCGCGTGATCGCCGTCGCGGTAACGAAAACGGAGGTACGCGATGAAAAAGATCTGAAAGGGCTCGTGTTCGTCGGGCTTATTGCCTTGCGCGACGATATTCGCGAGGAGGTTCCCGCCGCGATCGAAGAAGTAATGGGCGCCGGCGTGCAGGTGGTCATGATCACGGGCGACAATATCGAAACGGCAAAAGCGGTCGCGCGGGAAGCGGGGCTTTTTCGCGAAACGGGCAGGGCAGGTATGCGTTCAGCTTCGTCGGCGGACGATTACGTTTGCTTGACGGGGACTGAAATGTCCCGTCTTTCGGACGGGGAATTGGAGAAGTTGTTGCCCAAACTGCGGGTGGTCGCGCGGGCGCTACCGACGGATAAAAGCAGACTGGTGCGGGTCGCGCAATCGCAAGGTCTTGTAACGGGTATGACGGGGGATGGGATCAACGATTCTCCCGCGCTCAAAAAATCCGACGTCGGATTTTCGATGGGATCGGGTACGGAGGTCGCCAAAGAAGCCGGAGATATCGTTATCACGGACGATAATTTCGCTTCCATTGCAAAGGCGATCCGCTACGGTAGAACGATATTCAAAAGCATCCGAAAATTCGTCGTGTTTCAACTGACGATGAATTTGTGCGCGGTCGGGGTGTCGCTGATTGCTCCGTTCATCGGCATCGATACGCCCGTCACGGTGATCCAGATGCTTTGGATAAACGTGATCATGGATACGGTCGCAGGATTAGCGTTTTCGGGCGAACCCGCTTTGAAGGAGTACATGAAAGAAGCCCCCGTTCGAAGAGACGAAAAGGTGCTTGGAAGATCGCAGGGGAAGCGCATCGTTTTTATCGGCGTTTATACGATTTTGCTGTGTCTGTTTTTCCTTAAATCGCCTGCCGTGCGGACTTTCTTTGACTATGAAAAAGACCCGATGCCTTTTTATGCAGCGTTTTTTACCCTGTTCGTTTTTTCGGGCGTATTCAATACGTTCAACGCACGCTCCGAACGTGTCAAGATCTTCGCGCATTTGAAGAAAAATAAAATATTTATCTTTTTCATACTGCTTGTGGCGATCATACAGCTTATTTTGGTATATTTCGGTGGCTCGACGTTTCGCTGTGCGCCTCTTTCCCTTTCGCAACTGCTTTTTGTTGCGGGGCTTGCCTTAAGCGTCATTCCCATGGATATATTGCGGAAGATCGTTCTGCGGTCCGTGCGTAAAACAAAGGCGCGACGAAATAAGGCGCTCATTTTGCAAAACGCAGATAGAACTGCATGATATCCGTATACGACGAAAAGGGGATTTTATTTGATATTCTCTATAATCATTCTGAAAAGTTCGCGGGAGGCATATCCGCTTTGTATCAGGTCCAAAGATACGGAGGAGATTATCAGAACGTCAAGCTTCTTGCCGGTTCGTTCGGTGGGATCAACCTTGAAGACATTTCCGCTCCTCGTTGCTTTGAGATCGAAAACAGACTCAAACAGGAGCTCGATATTCCCGTATTCCACGACGACCAGCACGGTACTGCGATCGTGACTGCGGCGGCGTTGTTGAATGCGTTGAAGCTCGCAGGAAAGAAAATAGAAGACGTACACGTGGTCATCAACGGAGCGGGCGCGGCGGGTACGGCGATTGCGAAATTTTTGATGGCGTTCGGCGTAAAAGACGTTATTGCTTGCGGTCGTTACGGAATTTTGGTGGAAGGGGATACTGGTCTTAATCCGGCGCAACAAGAGCTTGCCAAAGTGACGAATAAAAGAAAACTGACGGGGAAGCTGTCGGATGCAATGAAAGGCGCGGACGTATTTGTAGGCGTGTCGGTAGGCGGTTGTGTTACGGGAGAAATGGTAAAATTGATGGCGGACAAGCCTATTTTGTTCCCTTGTGCAAATCCCGTTTCTGAAATTTATCCCGAAGAAGCTTACAAAGCCGGCGCATATATCGTGGGGACGGGCTCTTCCGAATATCCCAATCAAATCAATAACGTGCTGGTGTTTCCGGGGCTTTTCCGCGGCGCATTGGACGTACGGGTGACTACCGTGAATCGGGAAATGATGATAGCGGCTTCGCGTGGGATCGCGTCTTGCGTTTCCGAAAAGGAACTTACGCCCGAATATATCTTACCTTGCGCATACGACAAGCGCGTACACGAATCGGTGGCAAGATCGGTGGCGGAAGCGGCGATCAAAACGGGCGTAGCAAAGCTTTCAAAATAAAAAACAATAAATTTGGCAGTAATTTATATCCTTTGATCGATATAAAGCATGATAGTGTAAAATATTTTGTGTAAACACTCTCCAAGAAAAAGACAAGAGAGTTAAAACCTTGTATAATGTTAAGTAAACGCCCACGACAAAACTGCCGTGAGCGCGTGATTTTTTGTGATTTTTCGAGAAAGGGGCTGTTCCGTCCCGCCCACCCCCCGAGACGATTTTTTATGGAAATCTAACCCTGTTGCCCGTTCGGGCAGTTCCCCCTTTC
>JBGVRF010000018.1:0-2228 GCA_045128175.1 Candidatus Scatosoma sp. | reverse complement strand
GTTGTTCTTCAATACGCCCGTTCGGCTAGGTTTTTTAAAAACGGATAAGGGGGAGGAAACGGATATTACGAACTTTGTTTCCCGATTTATTCTTAATCGTCCCGATATCGCATTTACCTATTATGTAAACGGAAAAAAGGTTTTGCAATCTTTCGGCGGTGGTACAGAGGAAGCGATTGTCAGCGTTTATGGCGCTTCTATCCTCTCCGATTGTTATAATATTGATGCGGAAAAACACGGGATCCGTATTCGGGGATATATCGGAAATCAGAATTTTTCCAAGCCCAATAAAAGCTACCAAAGCTTATTTTTAAACGGACGTTACATCGTTAATGGCACCGTTTCCGCTGCGATATCCAACGCATACGCGAGTTATCTCATGAAGCGGCAATATCCGTTTTACGTTCTTTACGTAGACGTTCCGACGGAGATCGTAGATGTAAACGTACATCCGAATAAAGCGGATGTTCGTTTTGCAGACAATCAAATTATTTACGGCTGTATCTATACCGTCGTTTCCGCTGTTTTAGACGGACATACCAAAGCACTGGATTACGTGGTACAAGATAAAACGGTTGAGGTAGGAGCGTCTGCGCAGACGACCACGCGGTCGATCGTAGAACCGACGGCGCAGTCTGCTGAAACGCCCGAATCGATCAAAATGCAGTCCATAACAAAAGAAAGTAAGTCTGCGGAACAGAAAAAAACCACGTCTTTCGGCGTGACAACG
This sequence comes from Candidatus Scatosoma sp., assembly GCA_045128175.1. Classification (GTDB taxonomy): domain Bacteria; phylum Bacillota; class Clostridia; order Christensenellales; family Borkfalkiaceae; genus Scatosoma. The sequence goes on along the minus strand of JBGVRF010000018.1, from coordinate 1,498 downwards.
TTTTCGTATGAGGATGCTCAAAAGGAGATCCAGACTTCTGCGCCCGTATTTGCGGCAAAGAAACAGGGGCTGGATATTTTTGACTCTTCGTCGGGCGAATATTCGGAGGTGCCGTTTACGGAAGTAAAAGAACCGATAAAAGGCTTTATTCCTATCGATCAGATCGGGCCCTATATACCGAAGCCCGGCGATGAAGTTCCGTCTGAAAAACGCCGGGTCAAAAAAGTTAAAAACGGCGCGGAGATATTGCATAAACAGTATCCCGATTTGTTTTTTGAAAGAAATGTAATCCGCCTGAACGATCCCGCGTACGAGGCGGCGTTGGAAAAAGGCGCGGAGCAGGATTATTTTGCGGAAAACAAACGTTTTTTGGAGGAACTGGAGAGCAAGAAAAAACAAAACAAGATCGACGTTTCGACTTGCGTATATGCGGGAAAACTGTTCAATACCTATCTTTTATACGAACGCCGCGAAGAAGTATATATCATCGATCAGCATGCTGCGCACGAGCGTTTGATCTTTAACCGTTTAAAAGAACAAATGCAAAACCGTTCGGTTGCGCAACAGCCCATGCTGTTGCCGTATCCGTTAAATTTGAATGCTTTTGAAAGCGCGTTTATCCGCGAACGTTTACAAGATATTCGAGATATGGGCTTTGATATTGAGGAAAGCAGTGAAAATTCGTTTACGGTTACGGCCGTTCCGTTGGATTTGCAATATATCGATCTCGGGCGTTTTTTTAACGATATTCTCGGAGATATCAGCGGGTACAGAGCGATCAAGCTTGTGGATCTTCTCAAGGATAAGCTGGCGACGGCAGCTTGTAAGGCGGCTGTCAAAGGCGGTATGGATTTGACGCGCGAAGAAATAGATTCGTTGTTTAAGATGATGGATGGCGATATGGGGCTAAAATGTCCGCATGGCAGGCCGGTCGTTGTAAAAATGACGAAAACGGAACTCGAAAAAATGTTCAAGAGGATCGTCTGATGCCGAAAGTGGTTGTAATTTGCGGCGCTACGGCATCTGGGAAGACGGCACTTTCGGTCGCTTGCGCAAAAAAATTGAACAGCGAGATCATTTCCGCCGATTCGATGTTGATCTATAAGGGATTGGATATCGGTACGGCAAAACCTGATATAGAGGAGCGAGGCGGGATTGTACATCATCTTATAGACGTAGTTTCCCCAAAGGAGAGCTTTTCCGTAAGTGATTATGAAGATATGGCGTTACCCGTGCTTGAACGATTGCTTGCGGAAGGTAAAACGCCGATCGTTTGTGGTGGCACCGGATTTTATATCAATTCTCTTTTATATAAAAGTCAATTCGGAAATATAGGAGCGAATGAAGAAATCAGACAGCGATATGAAAAACTTTCCGAAGAACACGGAAAGAAATATGTACACGATATTTTAAAAGAAAAAGATCCCGAAAGCGCGGAAAAATTGCATCCGAATGATATAAAACGCGTCGTTCGCGCGTTGGAGATCTTTGACGTAAC
>JBGVRF010000017.1:0-14876 GCA_045128175.1 Candidatus Scatosoma sp. | reverse complement strand
TCGTTTCGGGATTGCACGGCGTGAACACCGAAGTTCCCAACTCCTCCACCGCCTCTACTTCCAACAAATGGACGCTCATCATCGAGATCGACGCAAAAGATCTCCCCACGGCGTAAATCGAGATCGGAAATCGACAAACGTCATCCGCCCGTTATTGCGGGCGGATGATTTTCTTAAAAAAATACGCATGAAATAAGCGCCCCCGAAAAGCATTTCGGAGGCGCTTAACGAATAAAAAGTTTTTATCTTTTGGATAAACCGATTATTTTACGCAATCGAATTCCACGTCTACGTATCTGGTAAATTCCTTCAATATCTCCACGTAATCGCCGGGGACTTCGCTCATGTGATGAATGTACGGTCCCTCGATCATCTTGCGTTCGAGTTTGGGCAGGTCTTCGAATTCCCCCCAAAGATAGGTTCCGAACGTTTTGGGTCCGTCCACGGTGTGGAACTTTTCCGCGAACAGATAATACTTACCCTTTTCCCCTTGGAAGCGGGCGAGCGTGTACTCTCCGTCTTTGAGTTTAAACGAGGGTTTCGTATTATACAGGTACGGTTTGGAATTTTCGTCCTTGTACTTCAAAGGGAAAGGTCCGCAATGCCAGATGAGCTCCGCATTGTCGTTATCGGGGTGACGGCAGGTAAATTCCCCTTGAATGGGTTTTTCCTTGCCTCTGCTCGCCGCAAGCAACAACATATTGGTGATCGTCATATGGATATCCGATTCGCAGGTCACGTATACGTCTCTATCCGCAAGCAGACACATCGCAAGACAGGGATACGCTCCCTTCCAGCCGAGCTTGAGCCCCGTCCAACATTCCGAGCTGATAACGTTCGAACCGCTGTTTTTCGCCAGATCCTCGAAATAGTACACGTACGCAAGCGAACGTTTCAAGATCTCGTCGGAAAATTTTCCGCAATCGAAAGTCCCTCTCAACTTTTGCAGATCTTCGTCCAATTCCTTCTGTTTGTTTTCCCAAATCGCATTGAGGTCGTTGAGCGCTTCGGCAAGGTTGATCGTCGTAATGTCGATTCCGAACCGCTCGCAAAGCTCCAATTCGTTGCTCATAACGGAATGGAAAGGCTTGACCCTCGTACCGACGGACAGGATCCGCATATCGTTGAAATTCTTCACCATGCAAGCGACCGAGAAGAACTTTCTGATCCCTTGATCGAATACGGGCGCGTCAATATCGCAATTTTCGATATACGAGAAGGTGACGTTGTTGCGCTTGAGTTGTTTGCTGATTGCAAACAGACCGCACTGCGTGTCCGTGTAACGGATATCGTTGGTAAAATTCCGATCGCGAGGTCCCCACAAAAGGGTGGGAACGCGAAGTTTCTTCGCGACCATACCCGCACAATTTTCATTGCCGAAATTGCAGTTGACGATCATAAGCGCGTCGATATTTTCCTTTTTGAAATATTCAACGACCTTATCGCTGTCCGAATCGAGATACAAAAGCCCCTCGTCGTTGAGCCAATCGACGTCGACAAACTCCGTCTCGCTGTCCGCGTAATGCGCTTTGATATTGGAAACGCAAGCCTCTTTGTTCTCCACCGCGTATTCCGTCTGGAAACAACCGATGATCTTCGGCGGTTCTTTCAGATAACGCCGAATGGGAAGTAATCCGATCTTTAATTTGTAATTCATAACGTTACGACCTCGTATTGATAAATTTTATTGTTTCTTCCATATCGGGCAGGGCGTTTCTTACCCCCGCCTTCGTGCATTTGATCGCGGATACCGCGCTCGCAAAACGGCAATTCTCTTCCGTATCGAGTCCGTTTAAGTACCCGACCAGAAAGGCGCCGTGGAAAGTGTCGCCCGCGCCGTTGGAGTCCACGCAATCCACTTTATAGCTTTGATAGCGTTTGCACTCCCCGTTTTCGAAATAGATACCGCCTTTCGAGCCTTGTGTGATCACCAGCACTTCGGGGCTGTAACGCGCATAGAGCTTTTTCATCGCTTCTTCCGTACTCTTCTCCCCCGTTGCTTTGAGGGAAAATTCCTCGGACGGGATCAGAATGTCCACGTAAGGGAGCAGTTCTTCGATCCCTTCGTAAAATCCGCCCGCGTCGAGGCTGACCTTCACGCGGTGCGCCCGCGCGAATTTCGCCGCCGCAATCGCAGAACGCATACAGTTGCCGTCCAAGTGCAAGACATCGGCGGTTTCAAGCTCTTTGTAATCGACGTTCTTTTCGTCGTCGGGTACGGTGCCGCGGTCGTATACGCACGTCCTCGTCCCCTCTTTTTCCGAGAGCACGATATAGGAAGTGAACGCCACCGTGTCGGGCACAAAGACCGCCTTATCCGCCCGAACGCCGTATTGTTCGAATTCGTCCGCCAGACGTTTTCCGTTCCCGTCCCCCGAAAGCGCGCCGAGGTATTCGGCTTTGATCCCCAGACGGGAAATCGCCACGAGCGCGTTCCCCACAGGGCCGCCGCCCGTCGAAAATACCCGCTCGGCTTTCATTTTCTTATCCTCTTGAGGATATTCTTTCATACAGATGACCGTGTCGAGCACGCACCCGCCTATCCCGACTACTTTTTTCATGCTTTGTTTTCCGCTCCGAGAACTTTGATCTTGCTTTCCGCGAATTTTTCAACGGCGGAAATGGGGCCGTTCTCCCCTTCCATGAAGAGGTCGATCGCAACGATGTTCTTGTCCTGACTTCTGCAACCGTCGAGGAAAGAATAGCAAAGGTCGGTGCTGAAATTCATTTTACGGATACCCGCTTTGATCGCGCGAACGATCTGTTCGTCGGGTACGCCGCTACCGCCGTGCAAAACAAGAGGAATCTTGACTCTGTCTTTGATCGTCTTGATACGATCAATATCGAGGACGGGAGCTTGCTTATATCTTCCGTGCGCCGTGCCGACCATGACCGCGAGCGCGGACACGCCCGTTTCGCTCACGTATTCTTCCGCTTCGTCGGGGTGCGTGTATTCCGCAACGACCTTCTCGGCTCCGTCCGCCGCTTTACCGACGTGCCCGAGTTCGCCCTCGACGCCCACGCCGACGTACGAGCAAAGGCGTACGGCGTTTTTCGTTTTTTCTTTATTTTCTTCGAAGGAGTATGCGGAACCGTCGTACATGATACCCGTCATACCGAGACGAAGGGAACGGACGACTTCCTTTTCCCCTGCGCCGTGGTCGAGGTGGAAAGCGACGGGCACGCGCGCTTTATTGGCAAATTCCAGAATGATGGGCGCGACGTGATCGGCGACCCCACTCGTCACGAGACGGGAATACATCTGCAAAATAACGGGCGCTTTCATCTTTTCCGCTACGTTCATCACCCCTTTCACCGTTTCGAGGTTATACACGTTGAATGCGGGAATACAGAATTCTTTCTTCTCCGCAATAGCAAGGATTTCGTTTAATTCGATCAACATAATTTTTTCTCCTTATGATTTTTATAGATTCCGATTTTTGTTACAGATCCCGAGCGTCCGCCACGATCGCGTAGTCGGCATACTCGAAAATTCTTTCTTCTTTACTTCGATTAACGGCGATGACCGTGCCCGAGCCTTCCATGCCGCAAGTGTGCTGCACCGCGCCCGAGATCCCGATCGCCACGTACACTTTCGGATTGACGATTCTGCCTGTCAAACCCACTTGCGCTTCGTACGGCAGCGCGCCGCTGTCCGCCACCACGCGCGAGCAACAGATCTCGGCTTGGAATTTTTCCGCCAGAGCCTTGATCTTATCGAGCGATCCCACGCCGCCCCGACCGACGGAAAAGACGACGTCCGCGCTCTTTTGCGCCGTTTTCACCGTCGCCATAGCAACGTCGCTCGTCGCGACGATGTCCGCGATCACGTTCCCGCCGCAAGCGGGACGGGTCATCACGAGTTTTCCTTCCCGTGCGGAAAATTCGATACAGTCCGCACAGAGCCCCGCGCCAAGCAACACCGCCGTGCGGGAAGCAAATTCTTTGTATTCGTCCGTTCCTTCCCAAAGCAACGAGCGTATATTCCGCCGCACGATCTCTTCTTTGATCTCTTCGGGCGTCTTGCCCGCCACGGAAAGTTCGGTTACGGAAAGAGCGACCCTTTCCGCGTACTCTTTCACACTCTTTCCCACGTACGCGCACGTTTCGAGCTTTTCTTCCGAGCCGTTCGTTTCCGCAACGCGGGCGGTCTGTTTGCGCAAGCCCTGCTCGATGAGCGCGGGCAGATCTTCGAGATTCGCCGATCGGCAATCCCGCTTTCCCACCTTACTTTCGCTCGATCGCACCACCCTTGTCGGGGAGCCTTTCAAACCGCATTTTCCGAGGTCCAGCCGAAGAACGTCGTTGTCCCATATCTCCACTTCGCCCGCCTTGGAAAATATGGAGGGGAAGCGTAGCGTATAGATTTTTTCGAACGAACAGACGGTCTTTTTTCGTATTTCCCGTTCCTTGCCGTCGCGAGTGAGAAAACGTTCTCCGTCCGTTTGCATGACCTTGCCCACAAAGTCCAGTCCCAACCGCTGCGCGAGCATGACGGGTACTTGCGCCGTGTCGCCGTCCATGCTCTGTCTGCCGCAAAACAGCAGATCGAATTCCAACTTTCTGAGCGCTTCGGACAAAATATAACTCGTTGCGATCGTATCCGACCCCGCGTATCCTTTGTCGGAGATCAGGATCGCTTTCGCCCCCAGACGGGTGAGCGATCGCATTTCCTCCAGAACGCCCGCGGGCGCCATGGCGAGAAGGGTGACTTCTCCACCGAGCCGCAGCGCCGCTTCCAGCGCCGCCCCATCGAATGGGTTGAGCTCCCCTTTATAGTACTTCAATAATACGACGATTTTTTTATTATTCATGGAAAAGTTCCGTATAAAATTTACTGATCTTTTGGTAGGTCTTGAATATTTTACGATACGTTTCCGTATTTTTTGCGATCGGTTTCGTCTCCCCGACGATCTTCCGACTTTTCGCACTCCCCTCGTCGAGATCGGAGAAAAACCCGACCGCGACCGCGGCGCACACCGCCGAACCGAACGAGGAATCGTTATTTTCCGTCGAGATCAGCGTAAGATCGAGCGCGTCGGCTGTGATCTGCCGCCAGACGGCGCTCTTTGCTCCCCCGCCGATCGCGTAAGCCGTTTTCCCTACCGCAACCCCTCTGCTTTGCAGATAATTCTTACAGTCGAGAAGGCTGAGTGCGACCCCTTCCATTACGGCGCGTTCGAAATGCGCTTTTGTATGCTCGGCGGAAAGTCCCACGAAGCCGCCCCGAAGACGAGGATTGGCGTACGGGGTCAATTCCCCGACGAGATAGGGGTGAAAGATGAGTCCGTCGCTACCCACGGGTATCTTCTCCGCGTTCGCGCTGAACGTCTCGAAATCACCGCCGAACGTATCGCGGAACCAACGGAGCGAGGACGCCGCCGATTTCGTTCCGCTCCCGGGATAGTACAATCCCGCTTTCAAATGGGAGTAGTTGACGATATTCTGGTCGGGATAAATGCGGTCGTCCACGACGCAGATCCTGCCCGCCGTCGCCAATTTCAAGGTCATATCCCCCTTTTTGACGCCGCCCGCGGCAAACACTTCCATCACCGTATCCGTCGCCCCGCAGATGACCTTGGTCTTTTCGGACAGTCCGAGCTCGTCTGCTACTTCCTTTTTGACCGTGCCAACCTCGTCGAGCGGGCTCACGATTTGCGGCATATTTTCCCTCGTCAGATCGAGAAAGGAAAGCAGTTTATCGTCCCAACGCCGTGCGTCGAAGTTGAACAGCATGCTCCCCTGTGCTTCGATGTGATCGGTGACAAAATCACCCGTGAACTTCCCTCTGACGTAGTCCTTGGCAAAAGTGACTTTCTTCACTTTCGCGTACGTTTTCGGGAAATTGTTCTTAATGAACAGAATCTCGGGCAATGACCAGATCGTATCCACACGGTGCTTGCATTTATTAAAAATTTCACGTCCGTACCCTACGTCCAAAAACGCTTTCTCTTTCGTACAACGAGTGTCCGTCCAATAAACGGACGGAGCGACGGGGCGGAAATTTTCGTCCATCAGAACGGCGGTATGCGTCGCCGCGTCGAAACAAATACAGGCGATCTCCTCCCCTTTTATTCCTTTCTCGAGGATACTTTTTATATTTTTGCAAGCGGCGTCGAACCAGTCGTCGGGGTTTTGCTCCGCCTTCCCGCCCTCTCCGAAATACGTCGGATACTCCGAAGAAGCCGTAGCCACCACCTTGCCGCGCTCGTCGATGAGCGTGGCTTTACTCGAACCGCCGCCAAAGTCTATTCCCAAAGCAAACATCGCGTTCTTTCCTTACAAAATTTTTATTCTTTCTCTATCGTGATCTTGTGTTTCCACGTTCTTTCGTTTCCGCCGTCAATCGTTGTCACGTTCGGTTTGAGCGCAATATACGGCTCAGCGTCCACGAAATCCTGCAGCGCCGACCAAGGCTCGATACAGATATAACGCGCACCCGGTTTCGTCCACAGCAACAAATGTTTGAAATCCCCGAATTCCACCGACAAGACCTTGCCCGCCGTCTTATGGGAAAGCCACACTTTACGCGATACGATATCCTTGAAAACGGTCGCGTCTACAGCAAAATATTCGTAGGAAAGAGGCAATTCTTTCGCGTCCTTTCCGTAATTCACCCGCTCGTGCGTAAGCAGGTTCCCGTCCAAAACGTACGAATCGAGCTCCTCGCTCTTGTCGAACAGGATCGAATAATTTTCGAAATCGTCGTACAAGGCATACCCCTCGTGCGCACCGATCGTCAAATACATGGTGTCTTCACTTTTGTTTTTTACCCTGTATTCTACCGTCAGACTTTTCCCCTCCAAAGCGTAGGTGATCAAAAAATCGAACGCAAAGGGAAATCCCTTCCTCGTATCGGGAGTATCCGACAAAAGGAAGGTTGCGGAATTTTCCGTTTTTTCTTTCAGCACGAATTTTTGTTTACGCGCGAAACCGTGCTTTTGTTGGGGATACCCCTTTCCGTTCAGAAAATACGTATCCCATTTTAACCCGCCGCAGACGGGGAATAAGACGGGCGCGTGTCCCGTCCACGACTTTTCGTCGCCCTGCCAGATGTATTCCCTGCCGTTGTATTCCAAACCGACGAGTTCCGCGCCGATGAAATCGATCGTCGCGGAAAGTCCGTCTTTTTTAATTTTTACTTGTTCATCCACTTGTGTACTTCTTCCGTGGTGCTCAAAAGTCCACGCCTCTTCCCTGCCATGATCCACAGGCAGTAATTTTTATAGTTGGGAGCAACCGTGAAAGGGTGGTAACCTTTGGGAATTTCCACGAAGTCACCCGTTTTCACTTTATACGCCTCGTCGATCGTACCGTCCGTCGTATACACCATCTGCACGCCGAAGCCCTGCGGCTTATCGAACTCATAGTAGTAGATCTCGTCCAAGAAACCTTCTACGGGCGGGTTATCCAAATCGTGTTTATGCGGAGGGAAACTGCCCCACTTGCCGTCCTCTACCCAGAATTCACCGATGTAGAGATAGTTTGCTTGCATGGTTTCAGGGAAAGTGAACGCCACTTCGCGCACGTAAGCCCCCTTGCCGAACGTCTTGACCGTTACGTCTTTCACGGGAATATACGCGGGCTTATAATACTTCTCGGCGGGCGCTTTGCAAACGCAAATTTTGACGTCTCCGCCCTTACCCGTTACGGTGAACGGAGTGTCCTTACCGACGTACACCGTTTCCGCAGCCGATTCGAACACGTCCTTTCTGCTTCCCACTTCGGGGAAGCTGAAACCTTCTCCTTCAACGGAGCATTTCCCGTACAACACGACGAGCACGAATTCCTTGCCCGCTTCGTCCACGGTGTAGCTCTGCCCGTCGGCAAGCTTCAACATATCCGCTTCTTCGTACGTAAGCGGACCGTTACGGTCGGTCACCACGTGTTCGTAGCCGTATTTTTCCGTATAACTTTTTTTGAGATTCATATTCTTGCCTCTCTTATAAATTCTCCAACAGCATTTCTTCAACGGAAAGCACTTCGAATCCTTCGGGAACCGTCGCTTTCAGGAGCTCGTACTCGGCGGGATTTTCCGTCACCACCGTCTTGCAATCCATATTCTTTGCATTGAACCATCTGTCGTTTGCGACCTGAATTTGCACCGCGGGCATATATTCGTTCATGATCAGGCTGCCCGCCATATTCGCTTCCTTTCCGTTCAAAAGCATTTCTTTGTTTACGCCCAACTTTTCGACGAGCTTTCTCACCGTCTCCGTCTCGTCCAAATCGCGTGCGTAAGCGTAATTGTCCTGCACGGTGTATTCCTTTGCGCCCTTCTTCACGTTCAGCTTACCTTCTTCGATCAGACCGAGCAGGTATTCGTTGAATCCGATCACGCGGGCTTTCACTTCGATGCCCCATTCCTTATATTCGTGAAGCATGAGTTTCAGATCGACGGGATCGTATACGACGACCGTCTTATACGTATTGAGGATCTTCGCGCAGTTTTCCGCCGCCTTTCTCGTTTCTTCCGTCTTGCCCGTCAGGAACCAGAGCGCAGCGCCCGTATCGTTGGACTTCTCGTCAACCGCAACTTTTACGCCCGCTTTTTCCAAAAGCGTAACGGCGTTTTTCACGCTTGCAACGCTCTTATACAATGCGTCCTGCCCTACCAACAAGAGCGTTTCGCTCTTTGCCGAAAGGATATCGGACAGACAAGTACAAACCGTGGCCCCGTATACGTTTCCCGTTTTTTGATATTTTTCAAGAAGTGCGCCAATATAAGCGGGGATCACGCCGCTAAGCACTGCGTTCGTTTTCGTTTCCTGTACGAACACTTTGGGATCGAAGCCGGTCACACAGTTGTTCGTGCAAGCGCCGCAAAGCGTACATTCGTAAACGTTGTCGATCACTTCGTCGATCGTCGTCGCACCGCGTGCAACGAGCGAGATCGCCATAGCGCGCGCACGCGCAGTATTTCTTTCGTGACCCGTCGCGTTTCCGATCGGACAAATATGACGGCACATCCAGCAAAATCTGCAATTATCGATGATGTTTTTTGCTTTTTCCGTAATATTCATATCTTTGCCCTCCTAATTATAACCCAAGCTTAAACGGATTCATAATGCCGTTGGGATCGAGCGTCTTTTTCAGTCCCTCGAACACCTGCATTGCGGGTCCGTACTGTTCTTTCATCATTCTGCCGAGCTTGATGCCCACGCCGTGGTGATCGTTCACAACGCCGCCGTTTGCAAGCGCCGTTCTGATGCCGAGCGTCCAGATCTCGTTATGCAAACGCATCGCTTCCACGGGGTCCTGCGGAACGTATTCGGCGTCGATGATAAAGCGGTCGTACATCATGCAACCCCATTCGTACCAATGCGAGAAGTGCGCGATGAACTTCGCATACGGATAGTTCGTTTCAATGGCGTTCTTCATTGCCCAGTACACTTTTTCAATCTTATCGTAAGGCGCGATCGTATCCATCGTACCGAACATCTGCGGAATATCCATCATGTGTCCGGGATAGAAGAACGTGATCTTTTCCTTCCACCATTTCTCGCCGTATTCACTGCCAAGATCTTCCGCGCCGTATTTCGCAAACGTATCGAGCAGAATCTTTTCTTCTACATCCACAAGCTCTTTTACGCCTTCGTATGCGATATTCATGAATGCGCCGGGCTTCGCAACGCCAACGATCTTCTTGATCAAGCTCGCCGTTTCCGCGTCGTCGTACAAACGCATAACGGAAGGTTTGAATTTTTGCAGCACTTCTTTTGAAGCTTTGAACGCCGAAGTCATATCCTTGAACAGGAAACCGCGGAAACGTCTCACTTCGGGCTGTTCGTAAATACGGATCTGCGCTTTCGTGATAACGCCGAGCGTACCTTCCGAACCGATAAAGATCTCGTTCAGATCGGGACCGGTCGCGTGCTTGGGCGTAGACGAGGTATTAATAATGTCGCCGTTGGGAAGAACAACTTCCATTTGCAATACCATGTCGTCGATCTTGCCGTATTTATTCGATACTACACCGATACCTCTGTGTGCAAGGAATCCGCCCACCGTCGAACAGGTCAGAGAGGAAGGATAATGCATTGTTGCGTATCCTTTTTCGTTTGCAGCCCATTCGATATGCTTGTAGATCGCGCCGGTGCCGCATTCTATGTACATAGCGTCGGTATTCACTTCGTAGATCTTATTCATTCTCTTGGTGTCGAGAAGGATACCGCCGGCAACGGGAAGTGCGCCGCCTTGCGAACCTGCGCCGCCGCCCCACGTCGTTACGGGAATTTTGTAATAGTTGGCAATTTTTAATACCTTCGAGGTTTCCTGCGCGTCTTTCGGGGCAACAATGAAGTCCGCCTCGGGCATTCTTCTGCCTCTATCTACCCACATTCTCGAAAGCCAAAAGAAATCCGCGCTGTGCGTCACTTTATCGATTTCTTTCACCGAACAGTTTTCTTTGCCTACCGCGTCTTCAAGTTCCGTTAAAACCTGCGTAAATAAAAAATCGTTCATAATCTCCTCGTAAAAAATTTTTATTTTTTTAAAATATTTTGTAATGATATTATAACATTACAGAAAAAAAATTTCAAGTGTTTTACATGAAAAAATTGAAAAAAATTTTCGGAAAATAAAATTATTTACAAAAAGAACCGACAAAAGATTAAATTTAATTTTTTTAAAAACTCCTTTTGGGACCCGATCATTCGTTTTTCCACACAGAATTCACGAAACCAACTGTAAAATTCTTCAAAATAATTTGCCTTTTTCCATTTTTTGTGCTACAATAATAATATAGCAAATAATTTTTACGGAGAAATACCATCCAAGCGATATACCATGAATAACACTTTGTTGAACATTAAGATCTTATACGACAAAATGAGCTCGTCCGAAAAGAAAGTGGCGGATTTTCTGATGGCTACGCCGCAGGCTATGCCCTCTTTCACCATTTCGCAACTTGCCAAAAGCTGCGACGTCAGCGAAGCCACGATCGTGCGTTTCACGAAAAGGATCGGATTCCCGGGGTATCAACAACTCCGTATCGCGTTCGCACAGGAAGCGAGCACTCCGATCAACGAAAATATCACGTCCGACGATTCGCCGTACGATATTTTCTCAAAAATTTGCAACGATATCTATTGTTCTTTGGAAAAAACGAAGGACGCGATCGATCCGAACGAGCTCCAAAAAGCCTGTGAAATGATCATCAATGCAAAAGACATTCTCCTTTTCGGACTCGGAAATTCGGCGGCGATCGCACAGGACGCGTCGCATAAACTCTTCCGTATCGGCTTGAACGCGCATTTCTACACGGACAACCATATGCAGACCATTGCCGCTTCGCACACAAACGAGGACAGCCTCGTTATCGGCATTTCCCATTCGGGTAGAACGCGCGACATCGTCAACTCTCTCACGTTAGCCAAAGGAAACGGCGCGAAAACGATCTCGATCACGAATTTTGAGAAAACGCCCATTTGTAAAGTGAGCGATGCCATTCTGAATACGGCCTCCAACGAAACGAACTACCGTCTGCTCGGGCTTTCATCCCGTCTTGCGCAGCTCGCGATCGTGGACGCGATCTATTCCTACCTCGTTTGTCACCTTCCGGACGCAAACAAATACATCTATCTGGCAGAGACCGCCATTCAGTCCAAGCGTTTCCCGAAGAAAGAAAAATAATTTTTACGCAATCGAGTATTGCGCTTATATTATACGCGATTTTTTATAAAATTTCAAGGTATTTGGCAGATAAAAACCACGTGCATATCACACATAGCACGTGGTTTTTTATTTTTCAGGCATAGGCTTTGGCGCAGTACATTGCCGCCTTGTAAAGAGTGAAGTTTTGCACTGTGCCCAAAGTGAAGTTGCAAGCTTTGCTTACAGTTGCGGGATAAATCGGTGAACTATACTAAAATCCCGTCACCCTCCGCCGTTTCAGTTAAAAATGCATTGTCATCGCCGATGTCCCTATCCGTTTCCGTCGTGAAATATATGTAATATTTCCCTTCATAAAAAAGAATGCAAGGATCCGCTCCGTCAAATATCGATAGTGTAAAATATTTTGTGTAAACACTCTCTGAAAAAAAGACAAGAGAGTTAAAACCTTGTATAATGTTAAGTAACCAAAAACAACAAACACAAGGAATAACTCTCTTATGTCTAATTTTACCACAGAACTCATAAAAAATCTATCAAATAATATGTCAGTTGAAGAAATTTTTCGTATCGAGCTCGAAAAAGCTTTCAATCAACTCCTCGAAACAGAGTTAGACTGCTTCTTAGGCTACGAAAAATATTCTAAAGACGATTACAACACCGGCGATTCTCGCAATGGTTATTATTAACGCTCCTTTCAAACTAAGTACGGTGAACTCAATCTCTCTATCCCTAGGGATATATAGACCTTAACTGCAGACAAATAAATCACCTTTATCTTAATGGAGAGCGTGGTACCGAATCTGACCGTGTACTGCTCCACCAAAGGCATATTGGGCTCTATTTCAAACCGATCAGCCTCACTTACGGGAATCTCTCTGTTCGAGCTATTCTCTGTGTAAGTATTGCCGGTCATGGTCTGATGCTTCTTGTATGCACTTGCTGCTTCGCCGTATGCAAGGGTATCCTTGATGAGAGCTACGAGAGCCGCATCGTCCTTGTATTTTTCAAGAAGGTTTAAGAGGTTCTTTTCAACGCTGTATTCCTTACCATCTTCACATCCGTGACTTGTAACCTCGGTCTCGTTGTAGTAAAGCTTTGCGTAGATATTGTCGCCCATGCACTGCGGATTGATGCCCTCAAGGACGAATACGTAGAAGCCGTCAGCATTGGGTTCATCGGCATATACTTTGGTTTTCACGCCATTGTGACTAAACTCCATATAGAGTCCCTTGGAATTGAATTCAGGAGCATAGCCCATCACATAGTACTTCATGGAGAGGTCGCCGCCGATGTTGAGCTGCTGACCGTAGATCTCGAATCTCGAAGAAGGAACAGCCTCACCACCGAGGACAGGATAGCTCTGACGGTTCTCACCTTCGAGTATCTGTCCGAAGTGTTCACCGAGCTTGTAGGCAACCTCGCCCGAGAGCAGCTGTGCTTTGGTTACACTTGTGATCTCTACGTTGTCACTCCCGGGTTTCAGATTCGAATCGCTGTGTACAGCCTCAAGACCGTCATTACCGAGGTAATAGCAATTCTTGATTGCATTAACACTCCGAAGCGTGCCAAATGCGCCAAGAAACGCCTGATCGGTCAGATTTTCACCGCGCTCAAACTTACCTGCAAATAGGCAGTTTTCAAGGGTAGTCTTTGCTCCCGTATTGGAAAAGCTGAGGAAACCGCCCATATAGATGGTTGCGGTGTTATTATAGTCGCCTGCGTAATTGGTCTTGATCGTTCCGTATGCCGCGCAGTTACGGATGGTCACTTCACTGGTATTCTCCTGAATCTTACCGATAAAGCCGCCTGCACCCGAGTCCACACGGTAAATACCTGCATCAAAGGTGCCGTACCAAGAGCAGTTTTCAATGAGGCTTTGATGGTTTGCGTATCCCACAAAGCCGCCGATCATACCAACGCCGTGCGCCTTTGCGGTAAGGTTTACGTAGGAGGTGATATTCTGAATGATCGCGCCGTTGCGCTCAAGGTCGGTTTCACCATTCACACCGCAAATCGAACCGATGACACCGCCAACGTAATCGACCTCGGTATTCACAACCACATCACCGTAGATGGTGAAGTTCTTGACCGTACCGGTTCTGACCTCACCGAAGAAGCCAACGCCGTTTTTGGTACCTTCCACGTACAGACCCTTGATGGTGTGGTTCTGTCCGTCAAAGACACCGCGGAAATTGTTGTTCTCCTCGCCGGTCGAGCCGATGGGAGTCCAAGGTCTGTTTTCAAGGTCGATGTCAGCCGTAAGAACCGCGCTTGCCGTTCTGTCCACGGTGTTGACATGGTTTGCAAACCAGAAGAGCTGACCTGCGTTGTTAATCTCGTAGTATCCGTCTGCGTTCAGCGTAGCGGGTTGATAGGTTTCACAGCAAATGCCGTTATTCTTTTCGTATTCGTGATTATTGGGATCAAGCTCGCCGTAGCTTTCCTTGCATACTTCGCAAACTGCCTGTGTCTGGCAGGTCGCAGTACCGCCGGTATGGTCGGCAAGCTCTCCGTAGCTTGCGCTGCAAATGTCGCAGACTGCCTGCGTGGTGCAGGTTGCGGTGCCGCCGGTGTGTGTACAAGTTGCTCCGCAGACTGTGCAAATGCCATCTTTGCCACTCCAATCGTGAGGTTCATGAATGGTATTGCATCCATAAGTACAGACACCGTTTTCCCAGTTGTGATTGGTTGAGTCAACTTCGCCATAAGCTGTGCCACAAGTTGTGCATACAGCCGGTGCCATACACGTAGGAGTTCCACCCACGTGGCTACACTCCAAACCGCAAATACACACACCTTCTACATACTTATGTGAGATACAGTTAACAGTACCTACTGCATTGACGGTGCCGTTGCTTACAAGCGTATATTCTTCGGGAAGCGTAAGAGTTACGCCTTCGGGGATTGTTAGGGTTGCACCCTCGGAAATTTCCAGTGTATATCCCTCGGGAAGTACAAAATCTGTTTGCAGTGTAAAATCTCCGCTTATGGTGACGGTAGTGCCGTCAACTAACATCATAGAGCCGGAAGCACCTGCGTTGATATGCACGGTGCCGCTACCCGATGCGTTCACGGTACCGCCGAGAATGACAATTCTGCCATTATCACCATTGTATACGCCAATGCCGCATCCACGATTTGACGTAGCGGTTACGGTTCCGCCTGTGATGAGAATATTGCCTGCACTCTCTCCGTTGTATCCCGCTCCGATTGCCGCTCCGTTACGATAAGAGCATTGATTGCAAGTGTTGTCCTCATCC
>JBGVRF010000016.1:0-7350 GCA_045128175.1 Candidatus Scatosoma sp. | reverse complement strand
CAGACTTTCCATGCCCCTTTTCGCGTTCATGATCGCCGAGGGCTGTCGCTATACGAAAAACAAGCTAAAGCACTTTTTGCTGATGTTCGGGCTGGGCGCAGGCTGTCAACTGGTCTACTATTTCTTTTCGGGCGATACCTATCTCAACATTCTTTTGACCTTTTCCCTGTCCGCACTGATTTGCTATGTAATGGACTTTTTCAAAACCTGTCTGTTTGCGAAAGATACCCCCGTATGGAAAACGCTGACCGCCGCCGCGCTGTTTGTCGGCAGTATCGCCGCGGCATACGCGCTGTGCCGTTTTCTGACGTTCGATTACGGATTTTGGGGAGTGATGATGCCTGTATTTGCAAACATTTTCAACTTTCATCGCATACCTGTCCACGACAAATTGAAAAAACTCGACGTTTTGCCCTTGCGAATTTTATGTTTTGCGATCGCCATCGTTTTTTGTATGCTTACCAATCTTTTTATCGAGATAACGGTATATTCTTTGTTGACGTTGCCGTTATTGCTTTTATATAACGGCGAAAAAGGCAAACGTAATATGAAATATTTCTTTTACGTATTTTATCCTCTGCACCTCGCGGCGCTGGAAGGCGTGTATATGCTACTCTCGATCCTTTAAATAAAAATAATAAGCAAAAACCTCCGTTCTCACCCGAGATCGGAGGTTTTTTCGATACGTTCAATAAAAATCACAAGCTTTCCAGCAAGCCTTCCAGCCCGCGTTTGATGTCGCGGTACGCCGCATTAAAATCCCGCGTATACCACGGATCGGCTACGTCGCCTCGCTCGCCCGCGTACGACAGTAACTTTTTGCATTTTTCGGCGTTCTTCTCACCGAGTATGCGTTTCGCGCGCCGCACGTTCGAATCGTCCATGCACAAAAACAGGTCGAATCTGTCCCCGTCCTCTTTCGTCAGCACCTGCGCGCGTTTTTCCTCGCAAGCGATCCCAAGTCCTTTCAGCAACGCTTTCGCGGGTCCGTAAACGGACGCACCGACGCCGTTCCAAACGTTTTCGTCGGACACCGCGCTCGATTCGATGAAAAATTCTTCGCTCCGTCCCGCTTTCTCCACCATATCTTTCAAAAGGTATTCCGCCATAGGCGAGCGACAAATGTTGCCAAGGCATACGAACATGATTCTATGCATTTTTTACTCCTTATCCTTCTTGGAGGAAGGACAAGACGAACAGCCACTACAATCGTTGCAACCGCAGCCGCAACCGCCTTTACCGCTCTTTTTCTTCCAGATGCTATACCCTACGACGCCGACCACAACGGCGACCGCCGCAACGATAATAATAATCTCTACAGGCCCCATATTTATGATTCTCCTTATTAGACTCATACCTGCCCCCACCGTTTTGTCACGAACGTCGAGGACAGGTATATCAGTTATTGAAAAAATCGAAATTCGTGTAAGCAATTATTGGAATCAATTTTTCTTATACAGCGGCTTTTCTTTCTTATTCATCGCCTTGTTGTATAAAACGATACCGACGCACACAGCCGCCGCCACGACCGCCCAGATCGCCGTCGTCCAAGCCCATTCGCCGATCGTATATACGATACAGCTAACGACGTACGATACGACAATCCAAAACAAAAGCGTCCATTTGAACTTACCTTTACCGACCTCCGCTTTCGCAGTAGCGACCGCCGCGAAGCAAGGGATGGTAAGCATATTGAATGCGATGAAAGCGACGAGCGCGGACATAGAGATTCCCGTAGACTGGATCATGATCGTCACTTCCGCAATCCCCTCTTCGGTGCCCTCGAAACCTGCCACGATACAAGCCGCCAATGCGCCGAAAGTCGCGATCACGTTTTCTTTCGCGATCAGCCCGGTGATCGCCGCCACTGCGAACATCCAACCGAACGCCTTCAACTGCGAACCGAAGCCAAGCGGAGTAAAGAGAGGCTGGATCAACTTACCGATAGAAGCAAGAATGGATTGATCAATACCCTCTGCGCCGACGTAGTTCCATTCCCAACCGAAATTGGACAAGAACCAGATAACGATCGTCGAAGCAAAAATTACAGTAAACGCTTTCTGAATAAAGTGTTTTGCTTTATCCCACAAATGCAGCATCAGATTTTTAAACCCGGGCATATGATAGGTGGGAAGCTCCATAATGAAGGGCGACGCCTCGCCACGCATGGAAGTATTGCGCATAATCAAAAGAGAAACCAACGCCACGACAATACCGAGAAGGTACATTGCATAAGTAATAAGGTCTGCATTACCCTTTCCAAAACTCATAACAATACCGCCTGCAATCGCGGTAAGGATAGGCAATTTTGCGCCGCAAGAGAAGAAGGGAATTACACGAACGGTCGCTTCTCTTTCCTTCTCGTCCGCCATCGTACGAGTGTTGATCATCGCGGGCACCGAGCAACCGAAGCCCATGATCATGGGCATGAATGCTCTACCCGAAACGCCGAAACGGCGGAAAATTCTATCCAACATAAACGCGACGCGCGCCATATAACCGCTATCCTCAAGGATAGAGAAGAACAGGAACAGCACGAGGATCTGCGGCAGGAAGGAAAGCACTGCGGCAAGACCGCTCCAAACGCCGTCGCAAACAAGACCGATGATCGCTTCGTTTTCCGTAAGTGCGCCAAGCCCTGCGCCCAGCCATTCGCCAATCTGGCTCGTCAACAGATCCAAGGCATTGAACAAGATGACTCCAGGCGAGTTAAGGCCGCCGGAAAAGAATACTCCTTTTACCGCGCTACCCTCCGCACCGCACCATTCGCCGAACACGGGAATGATACTACCCAGGAAAAACAAGTCCTCCGAAAAGGTAAAATGGAAGATCGCAAACAGAATAACAATGAAGATAGGGATCCCCGCCCATCTGTTCGTCAACACCTTGTCGACTTTATCCGATTTGGACAGCTCGTTATAATCGTGCTTTTTTGCTCTCGTCAAGGTCGTGGAGAAATGCGCGGTAATATATTTATATCTCGCATCGGCGATTTCCGCTTCCGTATCGCCACAATACCCTTCCTTCGCGTCGACGTTTTCTTTGATAAACGCCTCCACGGCTTTCGCTTCTGCAGGGTGACTCTTCACCTCTATCTCGTCCTTTTCCACCAGCTTCACCGCATGGAACAGAGGTGCGTGTACGCCTTTGAGTTTGAGCGCGATCTCTGCGTTTGCGATCGCAGAACCAAGTACCGAGCCGTTCAGGACGCTCTCGCCCTGGCGCCGGATCTTTACCGCCTCCATAGCCCGTTTCATCAAAAGATCCACATTTTTTTCACGAAGCGCGGAAATCTCGACTACGGGCAAGCCGATACGCTTTTCAAGCGCGCGCACGTCGATCCGATCGCCATTTTTATCCAGTACGTCGGTCATATTGAGCGCCACTACCACAGGCACGTCAAGCTCCATCAACTGCGTCGTAAGATAAAGATTTCTCTCGAGGTTTGTCGCGTCTACGATATTAATGATACAATCGGGCGCTTCGTCAAGGACAAAATTTCTTGCGATTACCTCTTCGGGCGTATAGGGTGAAAGGGAATAGATTCCCGGCAAATCGACAACGTCGACGGACTCGTTACCCTTTTTATAGGTGCCTTCGCGTTTGTCCACCGTAACGCCAGGCCAGTTGCCGACATGTGCCGTACTGCCCGTCAGGGCGTTGAACAGCGTCGTCTTCCCCGAGTTGGGATTTCCTGCCAATGCAAATTTTAACATAATTTATGTAATCTCCTTACCCGACCTCCGTCGGAATTATTTTTTCGTTCCTTATCGAAACCCCCATTTATACCCCGCCAATCTCCACATGCGCAGCTTCCGCTTTTCTCAAAGTCAGCTCGTATCCGCGGATAGATATCTCTATCGGGTCGCCCAAAGGCGCTTTTTTGCGAAGATATACCTCCGCGCCGGGCGTGATCCCCATATCAAACAGTCTTCTGCGGATCGCGCCTTCGCCGTTCACCGCCACTACTTTGCCCTTTTCGCCAATTTTCAATTCCGACAAACGCTTCATATTTCTTATCTCCTATTTCTTAACCAAGGTTAATTTTTAAAGAATAGAAAAAACGGATATCACCGTTATTCTGACAATTATTATATCACTAATATATGCGGCTGTCAAGTAAAAATAAACCTTGGTTAAGAAAAAAATCGAGTTTTTTTCACATTTTTTTCACGTTTTTCTTTTTTGAAATATCCCTACAATATTTATTATATAAAAAAAGGAAACGGTTCAGACCGTTCCCTACGACCGTATGACAGGCGATGACAAAAAAAATTATTTTCCGACAAACCGTTTCATCATCGCAAACGTTTCTTCGGAGATAAGATGCTCCATATGGCAAGCGTCCTCCTCCGCCGCCTCCGCAGACACGCCGTTTTTCATAAAAAATTCGCGAATGATACAATGCTTTTCGTACACGGCTTCAGCATACGATTTGCCCGTTTCCGTCAGATACAAATGCTTTCCGTCCTCGTAAATATACCCTTTTTCAAACAACAACTTCATCGCCTTGTTCACCGCCGCCTGCGACACGTTCATGCGCTTCGCCACGTCTATGCGGTGCACAACTTCCTGTTGACGGCTAATCGTTAAAATACTTTCGAGATAATCTTCTTCCGATTGATTGTATTTTGCGTAACTGTTCATATATCCCCCCCTTTTATATTTCAACGCATACCTGGTATGCTCATTTTTAATACGTAACCGAAGGTTACCGCAGCGCAACGCCGAAATGCGAAGTTTATACAGATAAGATGCCTATTTTTAGAAACGAGCAGTTCAAGGCGCGCGAGGACAGCCTGAGGGCGCGTACACAGACGTACGTAACCGAAGGTTACCGCAGCGCAACACCGAAATGCGAAGTTTATAAAATTAGGCAAGCATCGCCGAAGCTGAAGAAACGGTACTTATTTTCCACCGCGTATTTATAGACGTCCAAGATCTCCTCTCGACCCGTGAGACACGCCACCAGCATGATCAGCGTACTTTCGGGAAGATGGAAATTGGTGATCAGCGCGTCCACACACTTCATTTTATAAGGTGGATACAAAAAAATCTCCGTATTACCGCTGCATGCGCGCACCATTCCCTTTTCGTCCGCAACACTTTCTAACGTTCTCACGGAGGTCGTACCCACCGCAATAATGCGCCGACCTTCTCTTTTTGCCGCGTTGATGAGCTCCGCCGCCTTCTCGCCGATCTGATAAAATTCCGAATGCATTTTATGATCGGTAATGATCTCCTCACTGACAGGCCGGAATGTCCCCAACCCCACATGCAACAACACCTCGGCAACCTGCACGCCTTTTTCCTTCAGTTTGGAAAGCAACTCGTCCGTGAAATGCAAACCCGCCGTCGGCGCCGCCGCCGAGCCGTCCACTTTACTGTACACGGTATTATAACGCGCCTGATTTTCCAACTTTTCCTTAATATAAGGCGGCAACGGCATTGTACCGACTTTGGATAAAACGTCCTCGAATGCGCCCTCGTAAGAAAACTCCACGATCCGCTCACCCGATTCCGTAATATCCTTTACGACAAAGGACAGTTCGTTGCCGATCATCATCTTCACGCCGATTTTTCCTTTCTTTCCCGGCCGCATCAAAACTTCCCAAGTGTTAAGATCGTATCGTTTGAGTAACAAGACCTCCACTACGCCGCCGTGTTCCGTCAGCGCATACATCCGCGCAGGGATCACCTTTGTGTTGTTGACCACCAACACGTCCCCTTCCCGAAGGTAATCCGCGACGTCCCGAAAGATCCTGTCCTCAATCGTTTTTTTCTCACGATCGTAGACCAAAAGCCGCGACGAATCCCGCGGTTCGGCGGGCGTTTGCGCAATTCTTTCTTCCGGTAAATCGTAATAAAAATCGCTCTTTTTATATTGTACTTTTTCTGAATTTTCTTGCATATTTGTTTTCTCTTTTTTCATTAAAATGTACGTGAACGCAACCCTGCCCCGTCGTTTTACTCGTCCGCCTCAAACAGGGAAATTTGTCGACGTGCTTTTACACTCGGTTGCAGTCCCATATGCGCATAACCGTCTTTCAGACAGATCCTGCCACGCGGCGTACGCGCGATAAATCCAAGCTGTAAAAGATAGGGCTCGTACACGTCCTCGATGGTGTTTGCGTCCTCGTTGATAGTAGCCGCCAGCGTTTCCAGACCCGCAGGTCCGCCACCGAATTTCTCGATCAGCGCCCGAAGCAGGTTTCTATCCGTTTCATCCAAGCCCAATTCGTCGATCTCCAACCTTGCCAACGCAAACCGCGCGTCCTCGCGAGTGATACACGCATTCCCTTTGACCACAGAGAAATCCCGCACACGTTTCAAAAGACGGTTTGCAATACGCGGCGTACCACGGCTACGGCGGGCAATCTCTACAGCCGCCTCCTCTTCGATGGCGATATCCAACGCGCGCGCCGAGCGGGTGACGATATCTGTCAGTTCCGCAGGCGTATACATTTCCAGACGATTGATTATCCCGAAACGGTCGCGCAAAGGCGGCGCCAACATCCCCACCCGCGTCGTTGCACCGACCAGCGTGAATTTTTTCAGCGAAAACCGAATGTTCCGCGCCGAAGGCCCTTTTCCGACAATAATATCGAGCGCATAATCTTCCATAGCGGAATACAAGATCTCCTCCACCGACCGATTGAGACGGTGTATCTCGTCTATAAACAGCACGTCGCCCTCATTGAGGTTGGTCAGGATCGCCGCAAGATCTCCCGACCGTTCGATCGCGGGGCCGCTGGTCAGCTTAATCGCAACCCCCATCTCATTGGCGATGATATGCGAAAGAGTGGTTTTCCCCAAGCCGGGAGGGCCGTACAACAAGACGTGATCGAGCGCCTCGCCGCGCGCCTTTGCCGCCGCGATGTATACGCTGAGATTCTCTTTGACCTTCTGCTGTCCGACGTAATCAGCCATGACTTTGGGGCGAAGCACGTTCTCTTCCGCGTCGTATTCCGTTTTCGTGCCGACAATCAAACTCTCGTCAGCGCCGTATTCTTCATCTTCAAACATATTTCTTTACCATTTTGTACTTATCATCACTTATTCGATCCGAGCCCGACGAAACGCCGATTCCCGTTGTTGATCGTAGGGAAGGCAGCCAAGGAATCAGCGTTCCGCTGGACCATATTAAGAGTCAAGAGGCATTGCCTCTTGTGGGAGGTTGAGGGCAAAGCCCTCGCATAATATGCCTTCTATAAACAAGCTTCGCTTGCGCTGATACGCCTTCGGCGTTGACGGCTTCGCCGTGATAAACGCAAAACTACGTTTTGCTTTCTTGGGGCTTTCTTCGTGGGCTCTGCCCACACCCGCAAGGAACTGAGTTCCTTGACTTCC
>JBGVRF010000015.1:0-5018 GCA_045128175.1 Candidatus Scatosoma sp. | reverse complement strand
CTGTTTGAACCGTATTATTTAGTATGCAAATTTACGGAGCGCATTATGACGGAAAAACTTGTTTCATTTTTAAAAGATTCTTATACCTCTGCCCAGGCAAGAGAAAACGCGAAAGCGTTGCTTTTGGAAAACGGGTTTGTGAAGCTGGCGGAAACGGAGGATTGGTCCGTTTACGAAGGCGGAAAATATTTCGTAGAACGGCAAAGCGGTAGCTTGATCGCCTTCACTGTCGGATCGCTGGATGATTTTTCCTATAAGATCGTCGCTTCTCACACAGATTCCCCCGCGCTGAAGCTGAAAGAAAACCCGCTGATCAAAAGTGGCGCGTACGCAACCTTGAACATAGAAACGTACGGCGGCGGGATATGGTATTCCTTCTTTGATCGGCCCTTAAAGCTCGCAGGGCAAGTGATCGTCAAAAACGGAAACACTCTGCGCGCGGAAACAGTGGCATCCGATTTTACCGTCACCATTCCCTCCGTTGCCATTCACCAAAACAGAACGGCAAACGAAGGGTTTTCCGTCAATCCGCAGGTAGATCTGCTTCCCTTGATCGGTATAGCAAGCGAGGAGCTTGGCATGAAGTCCGTATTGGAAAAATTGACGGACGGCGAGGTCGTTTCGTACGATCTGTATCTCGTCAACGCAACCCTGCCCTACACCTTTGGCCTTAATAACGAATTTTTGGCTTCGCCGCGCATCGATAACCTGACAAGCGTTTATGCCTCTTTAGAGAGTTTGTTGGTGGTCGAAGAACACAGCGGCATCTGCGTTGCGGCGTGTCTGGACAACGAAGAAGTCGGCAGTCTTACGTTGCAAGGCGCAGACGGAGATTTCCTTGAAAATACGTTGCGCAGGATCGCATACGCGCTTCGATTCGACGATCTGGAATATTACAAAGCGCTGGCGTCCTCTTTCCTGCTGTCCGCGGACAACGCGCACGCGGTACACCCCAATCATCCCGAAAAGGCAGACCCGACCAACAAAGCCGTTTTGGGCGGCGGGGTCGTCATCAAGAGCCATGCGAACAAAGCGTATATCACCGATGCGCTTGCCTCCGCCATCGTTAAGACGGTGTTTGAGAGCGCCGGCGTGAAATATCAATACTTCTTCAACCGCTCGGACGTGAGAAGCGGCAGTACGTTGGGCGCGTCCTCTACGCGGCATTTGAGCCTGCGCGGCGCGGATATCGGGCTGGCCCAGCTGGCAATGCATTCTTCCGTCGAAAGCATTGCTTTAGCGGATTATGCGGAAATGGTAAAAGGTTTAACGGCGTTTTACCAAGCCCCGTTCCGCGTGACGGAGGACGGAGACGTGGTGTTCCGCGCGATCGAACCGCAACCGATCGAAGAAGAACCGAGCGTTGAGATCTGCGAAGCGACCGCAGAAAACGAAGATTACGTACAGGAAGAGGAAGAAATGAACACCGATCTTGAAGCTTCTGAAGAGACGGACCCCGACAATGAGGAATTTTCCGATTTCTTTGAAGATTTTTCTGAAGAGGAATAAAATGAAATGATAAAATAAAAAACTGTTGCCAATCGGCAACAGTTTTTTATTTCAACGCATACCTGGTATGTTCGTTTTTACTTAATAAACGCGCGGAACGCGAGATATTCCTGATACAGGTCAGCCTTGGAGATGACCTCGTAGGGCGAGTGCATGGAGATGACCGCCACGCCGATGTCGATCGTGTCGATATTCATATTCGCGATATATTTCGCGACCGTACCGCCGCCGCCAACGTCTACCTTGCCGAGTTCACCCGTCTGCCAGATCACGCCGTTTTCGTCAAACAGCTTGCGAAGGTAACCAACGTATTCTGCGCTGGCGTCCGAAGAACCGCTCTTACCGCGCGCGCCCGTGAACTTCGTGATCCCCGCGCCACAGGAAAGATACGCAGAATTCAGCTTTTCGCAAACCTCAGGGAAGTTGGGATCGTAACCCGCGTTTACGTCTGCGGAAAGGCATTTCGAATTTGCGCGGACCGCCGCGGAGGTCGTACCAAACGACGTCGCAATCTCGTCGATAAGATCCTTAAAAATCGCGCACTGCATACCCGTCGTGCCTTCGCTGCCGATCTCTTCCTTATCCGCAAGCACGATCATAACGGTATGTTCGTCGGAGGGTTCGTCAAAGAGCGCAGTGAACGCGGGATAGGAGCAAACGCGGTCGTCGTGGCCGTATGCGCCGAGCAGGGCACGATCGAAACCGATATCCTTCGCCTTATATGCAGGCACGAGAGAGAGTTCTGCGCTGAGGAAATCCGCTTCCACCATGCCGTATTTTTCGTGAAGGATCTTCAAAAGGTTTTCTTTGACCGTCTTATCCTTGTCGTTTTCCGCCGCCGTGTAAGGGATATTCCCCAACCAAATATTAAGGTCCTCGCCGCCAATCGCTTCGCCCAAGGGTTTTACGTTCTGCTTCGCCGCAAGGTGAGGCAAAAGGTCGCTGATATAGAATACGGGATCGTTTTCGTCCTCGCCGATCTTCACCTCGAGGTTGGTACCGTCCGCAAGCGACACTACGCCGTGCAATGCAAGAGGAATGGTCGCCCACTGGTATTTACGGATACCGCCGTAATAATGCGTTTTCGCAAATGCGATGTTGTCCGTTTCGTAAAGAGGGACTTGTTTGAGATCGATACGAGGGCTGTCGATATGCGACGCGATGATACGGATACCGTCCTCCGCGACGTTCGCCGTACCGACCTTGATCAGATATACGTTTTTACCGCGGTTGTCATAATAGACCTTATCTCCCGCTTTCAGCTTCTGACCGAATTTAAAGGGCTTATACCCCTGTTGCTTCGCGGCGTTGACGACAAACGCGCAAGCTTCGCGCTCCGTCTTGCCTTCGTCGATGAAGGTTTTATACCCTTCCGCATAATCGAAAATTGCTTTCAGCGTCTTTTCGTCTGCTTTTTCGTAGACGTTTGTTCTTTTGTAAGCAAGTTCACTCATGATTTATATCTCCTGTTATTATTTTCACTGTTTGATTTAAAGTTTAATGCAAAAAGCCTTTGATGATCTGTTCTTCGGCTTCTTTTTCCGTCAATCCCAGCGTCATCAGTTTGATCAGCTGTTCGCCGGCGATCTTGCCGATCGCCGCCTCGTGGATAAGCTCTGCATCGACATTATTTGCTGTCAGACAGGGCGCCGCCGTTACCGAGGCATTGTCCATAATGATCGCGTCGCATTCCGTATGCCCGTGGCAGGGCGCATTTCCGTTCATGGTGGAAACGAAATTTTGTCTGGATCCGTCCGCCGCCACCGATCGCGACATGACGTCCGCACTACACCCCTGGCCGTTCATATCCACCACGAAATCCGTATTCACGACTTGTGTTCCGTGCGTATACAATTTTTCTTTAACGACGAAATTAGAACCCGCTTTCATATCCGCTTTCGTTACGCGTTTGGACGAATCAATCCCCTTGATCTGGGTGGTCTCCATGATCATATGCGCGCCCTCGTCAAGATGTACGATCGTTTCGGGATTCATAACGTTCTTCCCGTTGCCGTCCCCCTCGCCGTAGTGCTTCTCCACGTATTTTACTTTCGCATTTTTACCGACATAGAAGGTATGCACGCCGTCGTGCCGAGAAGTCATATCCACGCCGCCGCAGTTGTGAATACCGCAACCTGCAACGATCACCACGTCCGCATTTTCACCGATATAGAAATCGTTATACACCATCTCCTGCAAGCCTGCCTTGCTGATAATGACGGGGATATGCATACTCTCGTTTTTCGTGCCGGGCTTGATAAAAATATCGATCCCGTCCCGACCGTCCGTTTTAGTAACGATGTCGATATTCGCTGTCGTGTTTCTGCCAAGCGATTGCCCATTACCGCGGATATTGAACGCGCCCTCGGGGGTGCCGTGCAGATCGGCGATTTGTAACAACAGATCTTTTTCAATTGAATCCATACCTGCCCCTCCGTTTAAAGCTTATCCGTCAGTTTACGGCAAGATTCGCTGCCCAAAAGTTGCGGCAGGATATCCTCCCGTTTACCCTCGTCGCGAATACGGCCGTCGGCGATAACGACGATCCTGTCCGCGATGTTCAGTATCCTTTCCTGATGGGAAATAATAAGAATATTCCCCTGTGTTTTTTCGTGCATTTTTTCAAAGACCTTGATCAGGTTACCAAAGCTCCAAAGATCGATCCCCGCCTCGGGTTCGTCGAACACGGACAGCTTTGTAGCGCGAGCAAGGATCGTCGCGATCTCGATACGTTTGAGCTCGCCACCGGACAAGGAAGCGTTGACTTCTCTATCGATATAATCTCTCGCGCACATTCCCACTTCGGAAAGATACGCGCAAGCGTCTGCCATTTTCAATTTTTTCCCCGCCGCGATATCAATAAGATCGCGCACGGTCAAGCCCTTGAACCGCACGGGTTGTTGGAAAGCATAGGAAATACCTTTCTGCGCACGTTCGGTAACGGAAAGGTCCGTAATGTCCTCGCCGTCAAGAAAGATTCTTCCCTCCGTCGGCGTGACGATCCCCGCAATGACCTTTGCGAGCGTGGATTTCCCGCCGCCGTTGGGGCCTGTAAACGCCACGAACCGCTCGTCGAGCGTCAGGTTTATATCTTGTAAAATCTGCTTTTCGCCAAGCTCGTCTTTCACACGGTAGCCGATGTTTTTCAGTTGTAACATAACTTCCTCATAATATAACTTTTCTTTCGTTTTATTTATACCGCAAAATCCGTGTCTTTAAACGGCTTCGCCATAATAAGCTCAAAGCAAAGCCTTGCTTTTTGGGGCTTTTTTCGTGCGCTCTGCCCACACCCGCAAGGACTGAGTTCCTTGACTTCTTAATCGAAGTCAAGAGGCGTTGCCTCTTGTGGGATGTTGAGGGCAAAGCCCTCGCTTAGTATGCCTTTATAAGCAAGCTCCGCTTAGGCTATTACGCCTTCGGCGTTGACGGCTTCGCCGTGATACGCAAGGCAATGCCTTGCTTTCTTTAGGGCTTCTTTGATGGGCTCTGCCCACACCCGCAAGGAACTG
>JBGVRF010000014.1:0-2765 GCA_045128175.1 Candidatus Scatosoma sp. | reverse complement strand
CCTGTCCGACGAAGAACGGTTGACCGGCCGCATTGCCGTGTCCGATCGTGCGGGTGAGGTGATCATCTCTTACGCCGAAAAAGATGAATTTATATCTTAAGCCAAGTAAAAAACACGCAAATTTGCGTGTTTTTTGCTTACTTTTTTTTCTCATAGTATTGACTTTCTCTTATAAATAGTGTATAATATAAAATAGAACTTGTTTTTACAGGCGTTGTTATACGAAGCGGAGAAAAATATGAGAAGCAAAAGCGTTGCAATTCTGGATATACGGTCGGGAGAAGTTTCCTTTTTGTTGGGAGCAAAAGGGGTGAACGACACTTTTGTACTCGGTGGTAACCGCACGGAAAAATACGCGGGATATTCGGTCGAAAACGGGTTCCATGACGAAGTTTCGTTTTTTGATGCAACTCGTAATGCAATCACACCCGTTTTGAATAATCACGAGGGACAAGTGGACGAAATTTTCGTCGGGGTTCCTTCTTGTTTTATCAGCGTTCTTACGAAAGGACATACCAAAGATTATTATTCGAAACGGAGGATATCCGCGCAGGATGTGGATGCGCTTTACGAAAGCGGACAAGCTGAATTGATGGCGCATGGACAATGTATTCGTCGTTCGGATATGTATTTAACGTTGGGGGACAATCGTAAATATTTTTCTGCAGGTGAAGTTTACGGCGTATCCTCTACGTTGTTGCAAGGAGCGCTTTGTTACTATTTTGTTTCGGATTCTTTTTACGAAATGATTAACGGAATGTTGAAGGGAATGGGATTTTCGACCGTACATTTTATTCCTTCAACGCTTGCGCAGGCGATGTATCTGCTTCCCAAGAAAAAACGAGAAGGATATGCCTTTTTGTTGGACTTTGGTCATTGGACCAGTTCTATTTCCGTTATTTACGGAAACGGGATCGTGCATGAAGAGGCATACGATTGCGGATACGCTACCGTATTCGAAGCTTTGAAAAAGCAGCTCGAGGTCAGCGATGCGGTCGCAGAGGAGATCATTGCAACGGCGGACATTTCCGGCGGTAGCGTCGCTCCCGAACAAGAATGGGTGAGCGAATTGGAGAAGGTGGAACTCCCTATATGGAAGATCAACGAAGTTATAAAGTACGAATTGAACAACCTTACGAAAAGTGTAACTGCATTTTTCGAAAAATATTATAAAGACAAGTCCGCAATGGGATTGACGGTAAATCCTATCGGTCTCACGGGAGAAGGCGTGGGGCGCATTAACGGAAGCACGGAATACATAGAAAACAAACTTAGTCGGTATACCGAGGTGATTTACCCTGATTTACCTTACTATGACAAACCTGCGTTCTCATCGCGGATCTCGCTATTGGATATGGCTTTATCCGACAATAAAAAACGCGGTTGGTTTTACAAAATTTTTAACAGCATCGGAGGAAAAAAGAAATGATAGACGGTTACGAAGAAAAATATGCAACACCTTACGGATACGCGAATACGGCTCCCAATCCCTCGGCGCCGCAGCAAGCGGTCTCGCCTACGCCCCAGTACGCTTCGGTAAATAACACCGGCGTTGCGAAGATTAAGGTCGTCGGCGTTGGCGGCGCTGGTAATAACGCGGTAGACAGACTGATCGAATCGGGTTTGAAATGCGCGGAATATTATGCTGTCAATACGGACAGACAAACGTTGATCCGTTCCAAAGCAACGAATAAAATTCAGATCGGCACGCAGTTGACGAAAGGGCTGGGCGCCGGTTCCGATCCAGCGGTCGGGAAAGCGGCAGCAGAAGAGAACAAAGCAGAACTTCAGGCGGCTTTGAAAGACACCGATCTTTTGTTTATTACAGCAGGTATGGGCGGTGGTACGGGTACGGGTGCAGCTCCCGTGATCGCAAAGATCGCAAAGGATATGAAGATCCTTACGGTGGCCGTCGTAACGCTTCCGTTCAGCTTCGAAGCGAAAGCAAGAATGGATAACGCAATGGCAGGTATTGAAGATTTGGGTAAATCTGTGGATGCGATCATCACCATTCCCAATGATAAGATCCAACAGGTTGTTCAAAAAGGGACTTCATTTGCCGATGCACTTAAGGTAGCGGACGAAGTTTTGCGGCAGGGCATCCGCGGAATCGCAGAGGTGATCTCGAAACATTCGTTGATCAATCTCGACTTTGCTGACGTAAAGGCAACGTTAAAGGGCAAAGGCATTGCGCACATGGGTATTGGTGTTGCGAAAGGCGAAAAGAGGATCGTAGATGCTGTACGCTGCGCAGTTTGCAGTCCCTTGTTGAATACGACTATCGAAGGCGCAAGCTCTGTAATTCTCAATATTATCGGCGGGGAAGATCTTTCTTTCGACGAGGTTTCAACGGCAGCCAACCTCGTTAAAGGCGTTATTGACTATTCTGCGCGCGTCATTTTCGGTACGACAATCGATAAAGAAATGTCCGATGAAGTGGAGATCGTCCTCATCGCTACAGGCTTTAACGATTCGCATAATTCTTTCGGTGTAGAATCTCAGGCGTCGTCAATGAAACGCGTTGCCGAGCTTTCGAGAAAGATCGATAATCTTTCCAATGTAGGAAAACCGATGGAAACGCCTACGGATCCCTATGGTTATCCTCCTCAGGCGCAGATGTCACATCCCCAACAAGCGTCGGATGCGAACGGTTACATGGGACAACCTATGCAGCCCGTTCCTCCTTATTATCCTTCCGCGCAGATGCAACAACAGACTGGCTATCCTCAGCAATACTCGCAGGAGTATCCTCAACCCATGCCTTC
>JBGVRF010000013.1:0-21733 GCA_045128175.1 Candidatus Scatosoma sp. | reverse complement strand
GGGGCATAATGCGCCTATTCTCTTGAAAAACTCGCTTGGGATCAATGAGATCGAATCTCCCGCACCGCCTATTTCCAACTGGATGCCCGATTTTATTTATAAAGAAAACGAATTACCTTTTGAAAAAGGGGATCTTTTGGTACTGTTGACGGACGGCGTCACGGAGTGCGTAAACTCGAAAGGTGAACGGTTTGGAATCGAACGCGCGGAAAGCGTATTGATGCAGTCGCGTAGCGCGGAAGATTTTATCGGAAAACTGAAAACGGCGCTCAGCGTGTTCAGCGGCGGGCAGTTTTCGGACGATATCACCGCGATCGCCTTCGATCTTTAAAAGAGCAGAGTAAAATGAAAGCAAGAGAAGTTTTCAAAGAGCTTCGACGAAATCTGAAAAAAGAACGCGCCGCCAAAAGAAAGAGGTTGCTGCGTCGGGCGTGGTTGGGGTTGAAAAAATTTTTTAAACGCGCGATCACTCCGCCGGGCTGGGTGATGTTTTTGGTCTATTCGTCAACGCTGATGCTCGTATCGTTGGCGGTGCTTTTTATCGTAATGAGCGAACAGAGTAGCGTATATGCGATCCTTTTTTATGCGATCAGCGCATTGTCGCTCGTCTATTCGGTGATGCTCACTGCGCGATTGCTGTTGACGGCGCGACGAAAGGTGATTACGGTCGCGGATCGGTATACGTTTACGCGAAAATTCCGTTCCAGCTTCGAATTCCGTACCGTCGTTTCCAGTGCTTGGTTTTTAATCTGCAATCTCGCCTACGCCGTCTTTTTGGGGTATATGGCGATCGTCACCCGTTCGATCTGGTACGGCGCGTTGACAGTGTACTATGTACTTTTGACGCTGACGCGCGGAGGGGTATTGTTCGAGGCACGCAAAAATGCGCAACGATATAAAGATGATCCCGTACAAATGCAAAACGCGAACGTAGATTCGTGCTTTTATTGCGGCGTTATGCTGATTGCGCTTACGTTGGCGCTGTCGGTGGCGGTGGCGCAGATGGTGGATGCGGGCGCTGGCTTCCGACATCCCGAGGGCCTAACGGTTTACGCCTTCGTGGGGTTCGCTGTATTCCGTATCGTAACGACGGTTTCTCATTTCGCCAAGGCGAGGCGGTATGACGATCCGATTGTCAGCGCGACCCGATACGTCAATCTCGCTGCGGCGCTGTTGTCTGTGCTGTCTTTGCAGACTGCCCTTCTCGATGCGTTTTTGCCTTCGTTCGATCCTGCTTGGCTAAACGGTGCGACGGGCGGGTTGGTCTGTGCTTTCGTGGTCTTTCTCGGCGTGCGTATGCTGTTTCTTGCAAAGAAGATGCGCAAGAAATTGGCGGCTTATCTTGTGATCTCTACGGAGGAGATCCAACGTCTGGAGGGATATAACCGAGAAGGATATCGGGAGGAATACGAAGAATCTTCCGAGACTTCCGCGCTCGTAGAGTCCTCCGCGGAACCGAACGAGTGCCCCGATGTAAAAATCGTGGGAACGGTATCGGAAGCAGTTGTGGAAAATAGATCGGAAAACGGAGAAACTTCGGTTGATTGACTCGTTTTCAGTTATATATAAGTAATTGTCATATAATAAAGAAGAGGTTTTATAGGTCATGGAAATTTTTAAACTGTACCCCGAATGTAAAGATAACATCTGGGGGGGGGAGCAGCTGAAGGAAAAATACGGCAAACAGACGGATAAAGATCCCATCGCGGAGAGCTGGGAGCTGTCTTTTCATAAAGACGGTCCCACCCGCATCGCGGATGGCAGGGCGTTGCAGGAGGCAGTAACGGCGGAGGAGCTTGGAAAAAACTGCGAGGGTTTTCCTTTCTTTCCCATGCTGGTAAAGCTGATCGACGCAAAACAAGATCTGTCTGTGCAGGTGCATCCTTCCGACGCGTACGCTTTGAAAAACGAAAACAGCTTTGGAAAAACGGAAATGTGGTATATCGTGGACGCGGAGGCGGGCGCCGGCATCTACCTCGGTTTTAAACGCGACGTGACCAAATCGGAGTACGAACAGGCGATCGCCGAGCATACCTTGACCGAACTGCTCAACTTCTTTGAGGTGAAGGCGGGGGATTGCTATTTTATTCCTTCGGGTACCATTCACGCCATCGGCAAGGGCTGTCTGATCTGCGAGATCCAGCAGAACAGCAACCTCACCTATCGCGTATACGATTACGGCAGAAAGGATAAAAACGGCAACGAGCGCGAGTTGCACGTGGAAAAGGCGTTGAAGGTGACGAATCTTAATAGATATAAATATCAGCCGTTACAGGTCGAGACGGCGCAAGGTGACTTGCTTGGGCTCAGTCGCTATTTTACGACGACGCTTGTGAAGGTGGACGGCGAAAAGACGTTAACGGCAGATGACGCCTCCTTTAAATGCGTTACCTGCGTTGCGGGCGAGGGCTCGATCGACGGACAGATCGTAAAAATCGGGGATAGTTTCTTTATTCCCGCGGGATACGGAAAAATAAATTTTGGAGGTTCAATGAAACTGATCATGGCAGAAGTACGGAAATATTACGTAGGTATCGATCTTGGCGGTACGTTTATCAAAGGCGGGATCGTAGACGATTTGGGTAATATCGTGTGTCAGGACAAAGTCCCCACGGAAAGCGATAAGGGCGCGGATACGGTCGCTGCAAACATTGCGGGGCTTGCAAACGCATTGATGAAAAAGCTCGGGCTTGGCAAAGACGATGTGGAAGGTATCGGCATGGGCGTGCCCGGTATGATCGACAGCAAAGCGGGGAACGTTATCTATTCGAATAATCTGAATTGGAAAGATTTCCGTATCGGGGAAGCAGTTTCGGCTCTGACGGGTCTGCGTGTAAAGATCGCAAACGACGCGAACGTAGCGGCGCTCGGCGAAGCGAAATTCGGCGCGGCAAAGGGGCGTGAAAACGTGATCATGCTCACCCTCGGCACAGGCGTCGGCGGCGGCATCGTCGCGGACGGGAGACTGGTCGAAGGCAATAAATCTGCGGGCGCGGAGCTGGGACACTCGGTGATCGTGGCGGGCGGTGAGCAATGTACTTGCGGCAGAAAGGGATGTCTGGAAGCGTATGCTTCTGCGACGGCGCTGATCCGTGACACCAAACGTGCGATGGAAGCGCATAAAGACAGTAAAATGTGGGAGATCGGTAGCCTCGATCAGGTTACAGGCAAAACCTCGTTCGATTATAAAGAGGTCGATCCGTATGCGAAAGCGGTAGTAGACGGGTATATCGAGCATCTGGCATTCGGGATTACGAATTTTGCAAATATTTTCCGTCCGGAGGTCGTTCTTTTGGGCGGCGGCGTATGCGCGCAGGGCGACGCGCTGGTGAAACCCTTGCAGCAGCTGGTTGATCGCGATCTGTTTGCAGGCAAACTCGGTCCGCAGGTGCCTATCCGCATTGCGAGCTTGGGGAATGCGGCGGGCTTGTTGGGCGCCGCGGCTCTCCTCATGTAAAAAACGCCGTATCTGTGTCGCAATACGGCGGAAGCAGTGAATTGACGGCTTCGCCGTCGTGAATTGAATTGCTTTGCAATTCGTTGCGGGTATTATTAAAAACGAGATATATTCCATGCACTCGTTACGTTCGTTTAGTCGGTATGACGGTATAGGAATTTTCTTATCTTAGGGAAGGTACTCTCTGCCTTCCATGCCCATTCTTAAAAATTTTCCGATAAACTTGAAAAAAGTGCCTCAAAACGGTTGACAAATTTTTGAAAAAGACTTATACTATATAAGCGTTTTGATGAGGCGAGCCTTATCAAGGTCGGAAAATGCATCGCTAGCTCAATTGGATAGAGCGTTGGTCTACGGAACCAAAGGTTAGGGGTTCGAGTCCCTTGCGTTGCACCAAATAATAACCGATAGCCTCATCGCTGTCGGTTATTATTTTAAAACGCGGCTATTAACGGAAACGGCGCGTTCGATAAAAACGCGTCGTTTTTATCTACATTCATGGAGGTATTGTCATGGCAAAAGAAAATCAATTTGTGGAACAGATTGCAGACATCAATGCAGACTTCCCGCAGTGGTACACAGACGTAGTTCTTAAGACGAAGCTCGTTGATTACGGTCCCGTCAAGGGCACGATGGTCATTCGTCCGTACGGGTATGCTATCTGGGAAAACATTCAGAGCGAGCTTAATGCGCGTTTTAAAAAACGCGGTGTGGAAAATGCGTATTTTCCTTTGCTTATCCCCATGAGTTATTTTACAAAGGAAGCGGAACACGTGGAAGGCTTTGCACCCGAAGTGGCGGTGGTTACCGTTGCGGGCGGGGAGAAGCTTGCCGAGCCTTTGGCGATCCGTCCCACTTCCGAAACAATTATTGGAACTATGATGTCGAAATGGGTGCAATCTTATCGTGATCTCCCCATGAAGGTCAACCAGTGGTGTAACGTTATGCGTTGGGAGAAGACGACCCGTCCTTTCCTGCGTACCAGCGAATTTTTGTGGCAGGAAGGACACACCGCGCATTCTACCTCCGAAGAAGCGGAAGAAGAAACACAGGCAATGTTAAAGATTTATAAAGAATTCGCGGAAAACGTGCTTGCAATCCCCGTGCTTACGGGCAGAAAGACGGAAAAAGAACGTTTTGCGGGCGCTGTCGCGACCTATACCATGGAAGCCATGATGCGCGACGGGAAAAGCTTGCAGGCGGGTACTTCGCATTATATGGGCCAAAATTTCGCAACGGCGTTCGATATTAAATATCTTGGTAACGAAGGCTCGTTGCAGACGGCGTATACGACGTCTTGGGGTGTTTCTACCCGTTTGATCGGCGCGATCATCATGACGCACGGCGACGAACGGGGACTTGTCCTGCCTCCCGTGGTTGCGCCTACACAGTGCGTTATCGTACCTATCGCGGCGAGAAAGGGCGGCGTGATCGAAGCTTGCGAAGCTTTAAAGACGCAGCTGGAAGCCGCGGGCGTGCGCGTCGTTCTCGACGCTTCCGACAACAGCCCCGGTTGGAAGTTTAACGAATGGGAAATGAAAGGCGTACCTCTTCGTATCGAGCTTGGTCCCCGCGACATCGAGGCGGGCAAGATGCTTTGCGCCAGACGCGACACGTTGGAAAAGACCGAAATGCCTCTTGAAAATGCGGTTTCGGGCGTGAAGGAGCTGCTTGCGAATATTCAGAAGGATATGCTGGAAGCGGCAAGAAAACGCCGCGACGGACGCATCGTATACGCGGATGATATGGCAAGTATCCTTGCCGGTGTGGAAACAGGCAATTTCGTAAAAGCAGGCTGGTGTGGTTGTCGCGCTTGCGAAGATAAGATCAAAGAAGAAACGGCAGCGACGGCGCGTGTTTATGCGGAAGGCGAAACGGCGGAGAAATGTGCTGTCTGCGGCGAACAGGCAAAACACGTCATCGTTTACGCGCGCGCGTATTGATGATTATACCTTACAGAGAAAAAGCTCTCTTTACGAGGGCTTTTTTGCGTGTTTTAGTGTTTTCGCGATCGTTAAGCTCAGCCGTATACTGTGTGGTAGACTTATTTTATAAAAATTGTAATTTTTTTCAAAAAGGTATTGACATTGTGTTATATCTGTGATACAATGTAGATATCTTGTGAGATTTATTATATGAAAATGAAAGGCGATTGCGCCGATATACGTCGCGAGAATCTGTTGATCTTACGCTTGCGCGGTATAACTTTGAAGATCCAAGAGGAGTAAAGGTATGAAAAAATGGTTGATGAAGATTTTTGCGGTGATCTTATCAATGCTGTGTTTGCTGGGGGGGACGGCGTGCGAACCGTATTCCGTCTATGCGGCTAAAAAGCAGGTATACGCGCAGGAATGGTATTGCGAAAGCATTGACGCAAGGATCTACTGGGAGGAAGGGTTCGGTTCGGTATTCCTGTTTAAGGGCAAAGAATATGAAAGTGTGTTAAGCGATTACGATTATGAGAATTGGCAGTCGGAACAGGCGTATTATTGCTTTTCCGTCGAGTTTGTTCCGGGCGGATACGATTTTGAGGTGGAGCGCAAATTGTTCTATCATACGGGTAAGGGAAAGGGCTTCGAGGCTTGGGCAGTCAGCTCGCAGGAAGAATTTTTGACGGGCGCGTGGCGGCTGGAGGACGACGTATTGTTTGTGGACGTCTATCGTGACGGGTTGTACGGTGGCGAATATGTGGGAAAAACGCTGACGTTTATCGCGATCTGACGTAGCCTTAATAAAAACAGCCGTAACGGAGCGTGTCCGACGGCTGCTTTTCTATATTCGATTTAAGCCACGTCCAATGGTTTGAACAATCGCACGGCGACGGCAGTCATATCGTCCTTTGCAACGCCGCCGTAGGAGGCAAGCGCGCGCTCTAACAGCGTATCCGCAAGCTGTTGAGGGTTGCCGATGGGAATGGTTTTCAGCGTTTCGTACAGGTCGCTTGCCGAACCGAACGCGTCCGTGATCCCGTCGCTTAAAAACAGTAAAACGTCATTTTCGGACAGCGTATGCGCGGCTGTATCGGGGTGGAGAGAGTCGAGAATGCCCAGCGGTAACGAGCTGCCTTCCAACACTTTGACGTTCTTTTCGGAGAGGATAAATCCCATCGGAGAACCGATCTTCACAATGTCCGTTTCGCCGCTGTCAAGGTCCACCACGGCAATGTCCACGCACGCGAAGGTCTCTTCCTTGCTGAAGGTCAGCAGTTTATTGATCGTGGAAAGGACGAGCCCGGACGGCATTTTTGCGCGGTAAAAGCTTTCGAGAAGGGTGATGGTGCTTTCGGAAATCCGTCTTGCGTATTCACCGCTACCCATGCCGTCGGACAGCGCGACCATGAACCGTCGTTCGTCGATCTTGATGACAGAATGGGTATCACCGCTGGCAAGCTCACCTTTTTTACGGGCGGAAGCAACGCCGAACGCTGCGTCGAAATACGGGCGCTTGCGCAAAATACAACAGAATTTATCTTGATTTAGGGTGATTTTTTCCGAAACGATCATGTTGGCGCCCAGTTGCTGCGAAGCGACTGCGGCGATTTTTTTTACGTCCGCACGGCCAAAGGTAACAAGCGAGAGGGTGAGGTTATCCTCCTCGCCGTAAATGAGCAACTCCGAACAGACGATACCAACGCCGAGTAACGCGACGTTGAGCGACTTCTCTTTGTCTGCGTACATTTTCAGAGGCTCGCTCTGTTCTAAAGCGAGGTTTTTCAGAATCTCGCTGACACCTTGCGCTTGATTTGCGAGTAGCGTACGACCCGACGCGGCGTTTTCCGTTTCCGTCATATATTTTCGATAATCCCCGATCTGCCGATTGACGGCAGCGAGTATTTCACTTTGGAAAAGACATACGTCCCCCAGCGCGCGCGGAACGTCAATCAGGCTGGTTTTGCCTTTTAGGCATCCCACTTCAATTAAACGATCGAGCTCTGCGGTGATATTTTTATGCAGACAGATCCGTCTTTGTGGACAGCTTTTGCAAACCTCTTCCAGCACGCAACCGCGTATGTATTCCTTTGCGGCGGCTTCCGCTTCGTTTGTGCCGAGAGAGGAAAAGGTATTCTCTATCTCGCGGAATACGGAGGATATCTCAAACAGCTTTTCGCCGATTGCCGCGCGGTTACGATTGATTGCCACTCGTGAAAGATGCTTTTCGCGATAGAAGATCAGTTTGTTTTCCAAACCACGGATAAAGGGAGTAGGGATAAGGATGAAAAGCAAAGCAGGCAACACAGCGGAAAGGAGAGAGGCGACGAGCTTCGACGTTTCATATGCGTATAATCCGTCGAAATATCCAAATGCGAAAAATACGATAAGCAAAGCGCAGGAAGCGGCAAGTCGTCCCGTTTTGATAAAGAGAACTACCGCTATACCGTATATGAAAAAACGTTCCGGAGAGATACCGGCAAGAAGGGCGGGAGGGATACTGAGAACGAACGCGCAGACAAGCGCGTCGGTATCCTTCGTCGCGCAAGCGAATATCAATAAAACAAAAAATGCGATACCCATGTATGCGTTCACGGATAAAAAACGACAAATTCCCATGCCTGTCAACGTAAAAAAGAGTACGCAAAACAGCAACTCGTCATTGCGCAAACGACATTTTAAAAATTTACGTAAAAGAGCCTTTAAGGCAACGGAAAACGCCGCGGAGAGCAGAAATGCAAATGCGGCGAAGATGATTTTTTGCGGTAGCGCACTTAAAGTAAAGGGGAGGTCGAAAGGGGTGGGGTAGGGTGTGAACGGCGCAAACGCGACAAAACCGCCCAATCCAAGGGAAAGGGCGAGCATGGTAAGGATCCCCGTTTTGATAAAAGCTGATCCCGTATATTTTCGTTGCAGATACCGTTGCAGATAGAAACTCAAGGTGAGAATTACGGCTTGTCCGAGGTATACGAGTACAGTGATCCCGTTTGCGGCGGGCAATGCAGTAAGGAGATAACATATGCCGCCGACAGCAGGGGAAAGTCCGGCATTTGCCATGGCGTAGAACAGCGCCAAGCCAAACGGTTCGCCGCTATTGCCGACAAAGCGTAAAAAAAGCATCGCAAACGCGAGCGCCAGATATAAAAGAGTTTTTGAAAAGTCGATCATTCCTCGCACTTTCATAAAAAAAGACCTCCGCGGCAAATTTCCTCTATTATATAAGAAACGAGCGCGGGAAAACTGTCTTTTTATGAAGATATATAGCGTATTTCGCGATTTAATTGTTGACGGGGAAGCCTAAGCTTATGAGTATCGCGCGATTGACACGAAGCATAGTCGCGGGCGGCAACTCTCCGATGCGTTCTTTTAAGCGTCGCTTATCCAACGTGCGGATCTGTTCAAGCAGTATCACGCTGTCTTTTGCCAGACCGTACGCCGAGGGCAGCTCGATATGGGTGGGCAGCTTGGCTTTGTTGATCTTGCTAGTGACGGCGGCTGCGATTATGGTAGGAGAATATTTGTTTCCGATGTCGTTCTGCACGACGAGGACGGGACGGATCCCGCCTTGTTCACTGCCCACAACGGGGGACAGATCTGCATAATACAGCTCTCCGCGTTTCACATTCATATAACACCTCTTTTGAAAGAACAAACACTCCCTTACCGTATTATATGTAAAAGAAGCATTTTTGCGTTCTCGTTTTTTATGTAGTAAGTATATCCCGTCGGGTGATTTTTATACCCGTTTTTTTACTTGAAGGGAAAGTTTTTCCTGCCAATCAAGAAGCTTTTTTTGTTCGATAAACGTTTGAAAAAAGAGAGGGCTTCACTTTACGTGAAGTCCTGTTGACTGTATGCCGTTCCGATATTACGTTTTTTTCTTTTTAAGAATATAGTATAAAGGGAGGAGTATTATGAAGCTT
The DNA here is from genome assembly GCA_045128175.1 of Candidatus Scatosoma sp. Lineage (GTDB taxonomy): Bacteria > Bacillota > Clostridia > Christensenellales > Borkfalkiaceae > Scatosoma. The sequence continues at coordinate 12,425 of JBGVRF010000013.1, read as the reverse complement.
TATCAATTACTGTCGCAATGTATGGAGATACCCTATTTTCGGGTCGGCGTTTCCGCGAATTATGCAATTAAGCGGGTGGGGGACGTTTTGTATGTATTTTTTCAAGGCTCGGACGGCAAAAACGATTGGAAAAACAATCTTGATTTTCCTGCAAAAGCATATAAGCGAATGGGAAAAACGGTGTGGTTTGCACACCGTGGCTTTTTGAAAGTTTGGAAAGAGATCGAACCCTCGCTTGTCGACAATATAGCGGATACAAGCCTTTGTAAGATCGTGATCGTAGGATATTCTCACGGCGGTGCGCTTGCGATGCTTTGTCACGAATACGTCTGGTATCACCGTCCCGATTTGAGAACGACGATAGAAGGTTATGGTTTTGGTTGTCCGAGAGTACTGTGGGGAATAAAAAACGCGGATCTGAAACAGCGTTGGAAAAATTTTTCCGTCATTCGCAATCTGGACGATCTCATTACCCACTTGCCGCCCGTGCTTTTGGGATATTCCCACGTCGGGAAAATGTTGAAGATCGGAAAAAGGGGAACGTATTCTGCGGTGCAAGCGCATTATGCCGAAAATATCTTAAGAGAACTGCAAAAGTATGAACATGAGTGTCGGAAATAGAGTAGGATCAATCCGGTATTCTCCCGTCCGTGCGCTTTGCGCGGTTTTGAAGGAGCGTCTTTTAGCGCCTTTGGGAGAATGATAAAATTAAACGAAGATAGATCGAGGAATAGGTTGACTTTATTCCCCGAATCGTCTATAATAAAAAAAGATCGTCGTGAGTTTTTTAAACGTGGTGATAAAGATAAATTTTGAGGCTGATTTATGTTGATAACGTGTAAATTCGGCGGTACTTCGTTGGCAAACAGCGAAAATATCCGCAGATGTTGCGAAATCGTAAGATCGGACGAGGGCCGAAAATTCGTCGTCGTGTCTGCACCGGGAAAAAAGAATAAAAAGGGTAAGAAGATCACCGATCTGTTGCACGATTGCCATGCGAACAGATTTGACGAGCGGACGTTTGACGCCTACTTTTCGGAGATAAGGGAAACCTTTAAGGAGATCGCGACCATTGCAGAGGACTTTCCCATCGAAGAAGAGTTGGATTTAATATACGGTCAGATCAAATTTTCAGAGTCCAATATAGATTTCGTCCTTTCCCGCGGCGAGTATCTTAACGCTCGGATCGTTGCAAAGCATCTGGGCTACGAATTTTTGGACGCGTCGCGGTTTATCCGTTTCAAAAACGGGGAGTTAGACGTCAAGGCGACGATCGCCGCAGCGAAGCACGTTGATGTAAATGCCCGTTATGTGATCCCGGGATTTTACGGCTTGGACGAGAAGGGGCACATCAAAACGTTCAGCCGCGGCGGAAGCGATATCACGGGCTCGATCGTGGCACGGGTGTTCGGATGCGAGCTGTATGAAAACTGGACGGACGTGGACGGAATACATATCTGCGACCCGAAGATCATCGAAAACAGCAAAAAGGTGGAGCAGGTTTCCTTCCGCGAGCTGCGCGAAATGTCGTACATGGGCGCGTCGGTATTACATGCGGAGACGCTGTTGCCGATATACGATCATCCCATTCCCATCGTGCTCAAAAACAGCTTCCGCCCCGAACTCGGCGGGACGCAAATTCTGAAAAAACGTACGGAGGTTTCGGACAAAGAAGCGATCACCTGTATCACGGGAAAAAATGATTATACCTGTATCCAGATCTCGAAAATGATGCTAGACAAAGAGCTGGGGTTCGTCAAAAAGGCGACGGCGGTGTTTGAGGAATATCACATCAATATCTCGCATACCCACTCGGGTCTGGATAACCTTTGTTTTTTTGTGGAAAACTCGCAATATACACAGATCTCTTTCCGTGAGTTTATAAAGGAATTGGAGTCCCGTATCAATGCGGATAAGATCAAAGGCTATGAAAAGATCGCATTGCTGGCGATCATCGGACACAATCTTTCGGGAAAGGTGGGGATCCTTTCGAAGATCTTCAATGCACTGAGGGAGAACGGGATCAACGTAAAGACTATCTATCAGAGTATCAGCGAATGTAATATCATCATCGGGATCGAAAACGATCAGTTGGATCGATGCGTCAAAGCGCTGTATCGGGAGCTTATCGTCAAAGAATGATCTGAGCGTCGCATAAAAAGTTGCCGCAAGCCGAGTACGGTTTTGCGGCAATTTGCCTGTAAAGGAACATGCAAAAAAATCGTTATTTACCGCCGAAAGCATAAAAAAAGAAAAAAGATACTTGAAAAAAGTAAAAAGATATGATATAATACTGTATATGATATAATATATCTGTAAAAATTTATTCGGGAGGGGATCGAATATGGATTTTACCATTACGCCCATTATGTCCGATTCGGACGTGAGCGGCAAAGCGTACGTGCATTGGCAGACCTGGAGGGAAAGCTTCAAAGGGATCGTCGATCCGCGTTATCTGGACAGCTTGACCCTGGACAGATGTTTAAATATCGCTTCAAAATGGCGGAAAAACATTCTTGTCGCAAAGGAAGAGAGTGGCCGCGTTATCGGTTTCGTCAGTTATGGAGCAAGCCATGACCCCGATATGCAGAATTGCGGTGAGGTCCTTGCCTTATACGTGTTGAAAGATTATCAGCGTCAGGGCGTGGGCAGCGCATTGATGAAAGCGGCATTACAGAAGATCGGCGGATTTGATAAGATCGCGGTGTGGATGTTGCGCGCCAATGAAACAGCGATCGCGTTTTGTGAAAAATTCGGTTTCCGTCCCGACGGTTATTGTCGTGAAATACAGCTCGGTCGGACGGAGCTGGAGCTTCGTATGGTATGCGAACCTACGCAGATAACACAGTTTGATGAAGCGGGCAGATACGGCGGGTTCGCGGGGCACGACGGCGTAGAAACGTATATCGCGCAGCCACTTACCGAAAAAGAAGCGAAAAGACTGATGAAAGAAGAACGAAAAGCCAATCGGAAAGGCCTTTTCGGCTTGTTTTCGGGCAAGAAAAAGAAAGAGAAAAAGGAGGTCTGTTCTCCGCTTGAAAACGAAACGCCATCGGAGCCTTCGGAGGAGTCGGGCAAATGAGCGCAGGGAACACTCCGAAAAAGGGGATGGGCAGTATAATTCGTTTTTTGATCGCAATCGCGGTCGGTTTTTGGCTCGGATTCTCAGCCGTTGGCACGTTGGAAGCGGCCACGGGCGAGTTTCCGTTTGAAGAGGCGCTTTTGATCGTTTTTCTCGTTTTCGCCTTTTTCGCGGCAGTATATTTGCAAGTGATCCTGCACGAAGGCGGACATCTGTTGTTCGGATTGCTGACGGGATATAAATTTTCCTCTTTTCGTATCGGGAATTGTATATGGATGAAGCAGGGCGGCAAGATCCGTTTGAGACGCTTTGGGATGCCCGGTACGGCAGGACAGTGCCTGATGCGCCCGCCCGAACTCGTGGATGGAAAAATGCCCGTGATGCTCTACAACTTCGGCGGCGCGATCGTGAATGCCGTAATGGCGGCGATCGGGATCGTATTATATTTCGTTTTGGAGCCGTTGCAGCCCCTTTTGGCTACGTTTTTCGCTTTTTTTGGCGGTATGGGCGCTCTGTTTGCGTTCAACAACGGAATCCCGATGCAGATAAACGGTGTAGATAATGACGGCAGAAATGCGCTTTCCTTGCGGAAATCACCCGAAGCAATGTACGCCATGTGGTTGCAACTGAAAGTGTCGGAAATGCTGACGGAGGGGTATTCGCTGAAAGATATGCCCGAGGAATGGTTCGTTGTGCCGCCGATAGAAGAAATGGGCAACACGTTGATCGCTTTTCGCGGCGTGACGGCGTGCAACCGCTTGATGAGCGAACATTGCTTTGCGGACGCCGAAGTCTTGCTCCGTCGATATCTGGACGGCTCGAAGGATCTGAATCCGCTGTATCGCGCATTGCTTACTTGCGACCTTCTCTATTGCGAGTTGATCGGACAAAACCGTTATGAAGAACGTATGCGTTTGGTTGACGAGCAACAGACGCGAATGATGAAGGCTCTGAAAAAAACAGGGTCGGTCATGCGTACGGAATATGCTTACGCTTTGCTTGCCTCGGGTGACGTAAAAAAAGCGGAAAAGCTCCGCGCGGAATTTGATAAGCTTTCAAAAAATTATGCGTATCCCACCGATCTGGCGGAGGAGTGTGCATTGATGGATCTCGCGCTTGCAAAGCGTATGGAAAGGACGACCCGTCCGACGCAAACCGCTGTTGAAATTGCGCCTTCCGAAACGGAGGAGAACTTTGGAAACGAAGGGGGCAGGGTTGAGACGAAGACTGAAAATGTGGATGAAATATCTGCGCCGAAAGACGAAAATTGAATAAAAAATGAAAATCCGTACGGAATATTCCGTACGGATTTTTTATCTGTTTTTGCGGCTGGCTGAAGTAGCCGCCCTACATTATTTGGTGAGAAGTTTTGCAATTTCGGTCAAAGCGTCTTTCTTTTCATCCGATAAAGCTTTGAAATATTCCAACAACAGTGTTTCTTTGCTTGTTAAATTTCCTTCTTCTATATCCGAATAAAAAGAAGCAATCGTGATGCCAAATGCGGCGCAAATGTCTTCAATCTTATCTCTACTTGGTGTAAAATGCTTTTCGTTGAACCAATTATATACGGTTGTTTCGGGAATACCTGCTTCTTTCGCTAATCTTGAACGGCTCCAATCTCGCTCTTTTCTCAATTTTTCTATTTTTTCGTAAATATTCATAGTAATACATTGTTATTTTATCGCAATTCACCGTGAAAAATACTTATGTTAAAATGTAAAAATACATGGTGTTTGATTGCGTTTTTGAAAAAATATGTTACAATAAAATTACTATATCACAATAAATAATTGATTTTTGATGTCATATTGTTTTTTGGGGACGCAGTCCGATCTAAGTGGGCGAAGCGAAGGTTTGAAGCGTATTTCGTTTCAAATCCCGATCACTTTGACCGTATATAGGGACAAAGCAAAAAATGGAGCATGAAAAATGAGAAAAATGATCGATTCGGTGGGAAGTATCGAGCAAGGCGTGGTACTGTTGCGGGAAATCCTTAGGATTTTGAAAACCAATGAAAACAAGATGAGCGAAGATAAAGAAGAGTATCGAAAAAGCACGTTTGAACTTTACAAACGGATGCAGAGTAAAAAGGGCTTGGCGGAGAGACGAAAAAACAGGGCGCAGCCGAGGCTGCCCGTTTGTTGGAGCGGAGAGACGAAAAGAAACAAAACGAAAAATAAACGAAAAATAAACGAAAACGGCTACGCGTAGCTTGCCGTAGTACGTCTGTTTTTTCATATTGTATTTGATAACGCTGATATAGCCAAAAATTAAATCGATAAGGAGATTGGGACAGAGAAAATCACGAGAATAATTATAAAAAAGCTTGCAAATAGCCGTATGTTTTGATATAATAAAAGTTACGATAGCTCCGATAAAGAGGCTCGTAGCTTTTTATTTTAGGTGGCAACCAAGATAACCAAACAGGGTGGACAAGAGAAAAAATGTCAAAACACAAAAGAATCGTCAACGTTTTGTTGCAAGACAGTAGAGCTGGGAATAAAGAAAGTTTCCAAACGTTATATCATTGTACATATAAAAAGATGGTGATGATCGCGTTGCGTTATCTGGTGGATAAAACGTACGCCGAAGACGCGGTAGAGGAAGCCTATTTGAAAATATATAAAAGCCTCGACACGATCGATCCGGAGAAAGACGGCTATAATTGGATGTGTAGAACCGTACAAACAACGGCGTACGAATTAAATAAAAAGCAATACCGTCGCGGCGAAATAAACCTTGAGGATCTGACGTTGTCAGAGCAAGCAGCATACGGCCGAGTGTTCGATTTTGCCGATACGGTAATAGAGCACACAGATCTGTTCAATGCTTTGAAAACGCTGTCGGAGATAAGACAAGAAATTGTCTACTGTCGTTTTTGGGAAGAATTGACGTTCGAGGAGATCGTAGAGCGGCTGGGTATGGCGAAAACGACGGTATATGATCAACTGCGTGCTGCAAAATGTGAGCTGGGGGATAAATTAAACGCAATGAAAAAATCGCTATAACGCAGAAACAGTTGATTGTTGACGTTCTATCGATCGAGTGGCGAATATTCGGTATATTAATATAAGTTTTTTAATGCTGAAAGGAAGATAATTTTCGGCTTATCCTGCGAGTGTTTCGCATACGGAAAGGCGGCTTGATCGGGGCGGTTTATTTTGTTGTACGAAAAAATTGCAGATGTTATCGCCTCAATTCAATAGTCAGACAAACTTTTGTATATATCGCTGGAGGATATTTATTGTGAAAGAAAGTCCAAAAGGAATTTTTAATGAAAAAACAGTCTGTTATCAAGAAAACAAATTGTTTCTATTTGAAATGTGATTGGCTATAAAAAGGAAAACAGTTGACGTAGAAAGCGTAAATGTGATAAAATAAAACATAGTCGAAACATCACGAAAATTAAAATTGAGAATAAACAAAAAGACGCTTTTGATCTTGAATATCAAGAGCGTTTTTTTGTATAACGAAAAACTTTTTCCTTTTGACCGGTCGCGGAAAAGGTTGGCTCTATACCGCAACATTTGACGTAGACCCCAAAAATCGTGTACCCATAAAAATGCACGAAAAAAGGATTTCGGCAAAATCGCTGAAACCCTTTAAATTCTTGGCGCAGAGAACAGGATTTGAACCTGCGGTGAGCTTCCACCCACACACGATTTCCAATCGTGCTCCTTAAACCACTCAGACATCTCTGCATATTCAATTGCCACATTGTCATTCAACGCCTATTTATATTACAGTATTTTTGCAAAAAAAGCAAGCGTTTTCAACCGAATTTGCAAAAATTCTTGAAAAATTATTGAAAATATGCGTTTAGCTTGCCCATTTGCTTGTCTGAAATGGATAAACAGGGGCAACGCGCATTTTTGCGTTGTCCTGATAAACGATCGATGAAAAGCTACTAATAGGCTCGGTGCAGCGCTTGGTTGATTTTCACGGAAAAACCTACGAAATACTTACTGCTATGCTTGGTTGCATATTGGTACCCTCTGCGATATAGCCTTTAATTATTTCCACAACTTTGGTTTAGAGGTCCGTCGGTGTCGATTAAGCGTTAGGGCGATTAAGCGCCGGGGGTGTAACAGTTGCATGCCGCGCCACTGGGTAAAAAGCCTGTATCCGAGCATTTTTTGCAGGTGAACTGCGGTGACAATTCCCGTTCCTCGATTCCCATTTCCGACAAGATCTTTTTGCGCTCGACCAAAAGCGCTTGTTTCTGTTCTTGCAACTGTGGCAACTTTACGGGCTCGAAAACCTCTGCTTTGGCAAGCGATATCTCCATCTTCGACAGCTCCGCCGTGATTTCTTTAAACCGTGCGTTTGCATTCGCTTTGGATAAAAAACGCTCCGCACGCGTCTGCGCCTTTTCGCGCAGCAATGCGTAATACCGTTCTCTGTCCGATTTTGCATTCACCGCCTCGATGACGGGGTTCGTAAACCGCCCGGCTACCGCGCCGTTTGCCGTAGCGTTCACAGGTGCGGAGGGAATGTCCTTTGTCGCGTATATGCCCGCCTGTTTCCAATCGGAAAGGATCTTGTTCATGTAGGGCATAGGGCTGGCGCTCGCCGCGCTGCGCGTTGCCGCTTCCAGGATCATTTCGTCTTTGAAATTCCATTCTCGCCAAGTCGAGATAAGAGCGAGATTTGCCGCGTTTTTACGGATATTTCCGCAGATTTCCTGTATCTTGGAGAAAAGCTTGAGTTCGTCGTTTCGGCTCTTTAAATAGATTTTTACGGCGTCCTTTGTTATGATCCCGTCTGCGGTCAGCTTTTTGATGAGGCCGTTCATCGAATCGAAATCACCGCGCTCTGTTTTCAGACAGAATAATGCGATATCAAGCAAGCTGCTCTCTTCAAAACCCAACGAATGCCATTTTTCCGTATATTCCTCGATATACGTCGCAGGGTTCTGGACTTTGACGCCGAGTTTTCTGCCGATGCGGAAGGTTAGGTTTGCAAGCAGATCGCGGCGGGTGAGATACGTTTCGATCTCCTTCGTGTCCGTTATGCCTTTTTCCGCCAATTCGTCGAGCGCTATATCCAGTGAGTTGACGCTACCGCGCTTTAATCGTTTCGCGGTGGCGATGACGCCGTCTTTGGCGAAACCGAGGTTTTCCGTCCATTTTTTATACAACGCGTAAGCATTTTCGTCGGGGGTACGTTGGAAGAGTGACATTGCAGCGAACACCGCCTGAAGATCGCCTTCGTGCGCATTGTAGGAAGAAAGCTCCTTTTCTACCTGTTCATACGTCGTACAGCCGCCGCGGATAAGTTTTTTTGCTTTATTGAAAATATAGGAAGGGGAGATTGCCTCGCCCTGTTTGTTGATGCAATATTCCGCGATTAATAGAAACGCCTGCGGTTGCAAAGTGGTTTCTTCGAGAAAGTGCATATATTTGACGTAATCACCCGAGGAGATAAACTTTCCGACCTTCTGCATTTTGCGCTGTAATTCTTTATTGAAATCCGCGTATTGTTCATAGCGGATCTTTTTGGGACGTCCGACGGCGGAACGTACCGGCAAATATTGTACGGTAAAAGGAGATCTTGCGAGGATCTGGACAAGGTCGTAATCCTCCCAAAACGCGAAAGCTTCCATAATTTTATCTTCGGTCGTTTTCAATACCTCTGCCATCGAGCCAACGCTGAAGTCGGAATCGGTATTTTCGCAAAGGTACAAGCCGTAAAGATAAACCTTTACGGCAAACCCGTCCGCTTCGGGAAGGTATTTGGTGATGAATTTGTTTTCGACGATCGTGTACGCGTTGTCGGTGTCTTTGGAGAATGTGCAAAATGCCATAGGTCGCTTCCTTTGTTTTTATTATGTGCTGCCCGATCATGCGCCGGAGCCGTACGGACTGCGTTTAACGGGCGTATGTTTGGAACGGGATAGGGGAATTTCGTGGAAAATGTGTAAATTCGGAAAAATTTTTTTCTTCCATTTCAGTTTTCTTGCTTTCTTAAAAGAAATAGTGTATAATAAAATAGTATAGGTATCAAAAGGCCCTGTTGAACAGGGTATGTCTATTATACCTTTTTTCGGTTATAAAAGCAAGGTGTTTTTCGTGAAAATTTGCAAAAATCCGAAAAAAGAGATCGGGAACGGAGGAAAGCGCGTTTTGAGGATTTTGCATACGTCCGATTGGCATATCGGTAAACGCCTGATGGGGCGCGAACGTCTGGACGAACAGGCGGAGGTCCTGGACGAGATTGCGCGGATCTGCGACGGAGAAAACATCGAGTTGGTCCTGATCGCGGGGGACGTTTTTGATACGTATACGCCCAGTGCGGAGGCGGAGGATCTGTTTTTTACCAAGATCAAGCGCATCGTCGGCGAAACGCGGGTGGCACTTATCATCAGCGGTAACCACGACGACGGTACGCGGCTGACTGCGATCACGCCCCTTTCTGAGGAGCAGGGTATTTATATCGTCGGCAATACGAGGAAGTCTTTGCCGGTCACGGACGGTTTTTGCGGAAAGAGGAAGATTCGCGCGACAGCGTCGGGAAAAGGGTATACTGTCTTTGAAAACGATCGGGGTGAAAAAGCATTTGTCTCAACCCTGCCCTATCCCAATGAGGCGAGATTTAAGGAAGAGAAGTCCGATCTACCCTACGTCGAGCAGATGAAAAAATGGATGGACGAAGGGGAAGCGGGTAACGGAGAAAAGCTGCCTTCCGTGTTTATGGCGCACATTTTCGTGGCGGGCGGTATTTGCTCGGACAGTGAACGCGAGATCGATCTCGGTGGCGCGCGGGCAATTCCGATCGAGGCGTTACCTAACAGTGATTATATCGCGCTCGGACATCTGCATAAAAAACAGCATATGGGTAAAGGAAACTGTTTTTACTGCGGTTCGCCCCTCCAATACTCCTTTGACGAAACGTCGGATAAAGCCGTGAAGGTATTCGATTTGACGGGGGCAGGGGCACAAAATCTTAAGGACGTGCCGCTGTGCTCGGGCAGAAAACTTGTGCGGTTGCAGGCAGAAAACGTCGAAACGGCGCTCGCGCTGTTGGATAATTATCCTGAAAGTCTTATAGAATTGAAATTGATTTTGTCCGAGCCGTTGACTTCGGCGGATACGGCGGCTTTGGCGGAAAAGGCAAATCTTATATCTTTGGTAACGGAAGTGCAGATGGAGGAAGAATTATCCTTTCAATCCCGTAAAGGTTTATCCGATGAAGAATTGTTCACTTCGTTTTATCGATCGGCTTACGGAGCGGAGCCGAAAGAGGAATTGAAAACGCTGTTTTTAAAAACTCTTTCGGAATTGTTTGAAGAATAACTCAACGCATACATGGTGCCCCCGTTTGTGGTCGGCGGGCGTGAAAATAAAGAAAGGAGGATGGAAATGAAACCGATCTATCTCGAGTTTTGCGGGATCAACAGTTTTTCCGAAAAAGCGCAGATCGATTTTCGCGCGTTGCTTTCTGGCGGCGTATTCGGCATTTTTGGTGACACCGGTAGCGGAAAAAGCACCATCCTCGATTGTATCCATCTTGCGCTTTACGGGCAGATCGAACGTAGTAGCGGAAGCGAGTGTATCAATTACAACGCGGACAGCGCGTACGTGGTGTTCGATTTTGAGATCGTGACCGAGGGGATGAGGCATACCTATCGTGTTAGACGGGAACGTCGTCGGAAAAACAACGTTGCGAAAGCATATTTATACGAATACGGGGAGAATGACAAACAGCTTGCGCTTGCTGAGGGAACGCGTGACGTGAACGCCGCTCTGGAGCAGATCATCGGATTGACGTTTGAAGATTTTAAAATGTGTATCGCCCTTCCGCAAGGGGATTTCGCGGCGCTGGTCAAGGCACCTACCGCGGAGCGGGTGAAGCTGGTCTCCCGTTTGTTCGATTTGGAAAAATACGGGGAAAAACTCTCCAAAGCGGTCAATGAAAAATTTTATCGAGCGGAAGAGGAGGTTAATCTTGTCAAAGCCAAGATGGAGCAAAACGACGGGGGCAGGGTTGAGTTCATTGCGGAAAAACAGGTGGAAACCGAGGAGAAAAAGCAACGGTTAAAGTCCGCGGAAGAAATTTTAAAAGAGGCGGAAGCAGAATACGAAAAAGCGGTCGCGCTGGACAAGGAAAAGAAAGCGTACGACGAAATTTGCGCCCGTCTTACCGAGTTGGAGGCACGGCGTCCCGCGATGGAAGAAAAACGCAAAGAAGCAGAGCGTTTGCCACTGGCAAGAACGGTTATGGAAAAGGCAAAGGCAGTTGCGGACAACGAGCGGGAAAAAGCGGAGGCGAGCAAAAAATTCGCGCTTGCGGAAAGTAATCATGAAAACGCAGCGGCGATGTTGGAAAAGGCGAAGGAGAGGCTCGCAAACGCAAGCTTTGACGAACGTATTTTACAGGTTTCCGTGCAGCTGGACAAAGTTCTCGGCGCGGCGGAGGACGTAAAGACAGCTGAAAAAGCCAAAGAAGCTTTGGATAAATGCATCGCGGAGTTCAATGCCTTGCGAAAGGCGTGCCCGTGGGAAGATTTCGATGAAAAGAAAGCGGAGTTGGAAAATCAGTTGATCGCGTTGGGGGAAGATGAAAGTCTGCTGGATTATATCAAGCATCATTATAAAGACGTCTTACAGGCGGAGACGTATAGGGAATTTCGTGGAGATTTGCGAAACCTTGGGGAAAAATATCCCGAAACGGCGGAGGATATCGCTCTTTTAATTGGTAAATATACTTTTGCTCAAGCGGATGAGAAAAAGGAGTTTGACGTAGCGGAGATTAATCTCGCGTTCAAAAAGACGGAGCAAAAAAGAAAACTGTTGAAAGAGGAATTGCAGCAGCTGGAAAAACGCAAGCAACAATATGACGCGAATGAAATAAGAAAAAATTTATTGATCGAGCAGGGGAAAATATATCGGGAAAGCTACAATGCCGCGAGCAAAAAAATAGCGTTCATCAAAGACCTGGGTACCTCGAACGAGCTGAAAATGCAGTTGGAAGCTTTGCGTAAGGAAAAGGAAAACGCAATACGGGCGGTGGAGGACGCGCAGGCAAAAGTAAACTCGTTTTTTGCGGAGGCGGAAAAGCAGAAAGGGCTGGTTGCCGTTCGCGCGGCGATGGAGGAAAGCCTTTCCGATGCCCTCGGTGCGGCATTGACGCAAAGCGGGTTCGTTTCGGTGGAAGAGGCGAGCGCGTTGATGACAAAGCTGGGTGATGAAAACCTCGTTAAAGCAGAGTGTAAAACTTTCTTTGATAAATACGAGCTGTATAAAAACAAATGCGAAGAAACAGACGACGGAAAATTTAAAGAATACAACGAAAACGTCTTGATACAGGCGCGGGAGAATAAGTTACTTGCGGCGCGGCGGAA
>JBGVRF010000012.1:0-10848 GCA_045128175.1 Candidatus Scatosoma sp. | reverse complement strand
AAAGTAAATTTGTTATTACCACTGCAGAACAGTTGGCGGGGGTCAGAAAACTCGTAAATGAAGATAAGATCACTTTTGCAAACAAGACTGTTGAACTTGCAAAAGATATTGATCTCGAAGGACTTGATTGGGAAGCAATCGGCCACTATGGTTCCTCTGTATTCAGTGGAACTTTCGACGGTAATGGTCATACGATCAGTAATATGCATACCAGCACGTATTTTGGAGCCAATTCCCACATCGGTACTGGCCTGTTCGGTGCGGTTACGGACGGTTGCACAATTAAGGATCTGACCATCAAAAACGCTCGCGTTTGGAGTGCAGGCTACTACGGTGCCGCTGTTGTTGCATCGGTGAACGGAGGCAATGTTACCTTTGAAAACGTGGCAGTTGAGGATTCCGTTATTTGTGCCGGAAAGCACGTTGGCGGCATTGTTGGTATTACCGGAAGAACCGGTGCTGCCCAGGCAGAGGTAACCTTTAACGGCTGTTCCATGAAGAACGTTGAATTGGTATGGGTTAATGATAACGACGAAACCAGCAATGCAGTCGGTACTGTTGGACAGGCGAACCCCACTATTAACGGTCTCGCTACTATTACGGAAGAAAACGTAACGGTTGTTAAAGACAGAGAGCTCTTCTACAGTTATCAAGTACGCACAAACTCGTAACGGCTACATAAAGTCCTCCCTATCCCTCCACGTGAGGGATAGGCGGCAACCAAAACGAATTGCAAGGCAATTCAATTCACGAAAAACGTCGTTTTCCAATTCACGCGCCCGACGGGCGCAATTCACGACCGCACGGCGGTCAATTCATTTATATTGCCTTAAGAAAACAGGCGGCGGAAGAAATTCCGCCGCTATTTTTCATACAGGCGTGTTTTTTGTTTGCTTTCGCGGTAAAATTTGTTATAATAAATATATGGAACAGAAATTTCAACAAAATAATAACGACAAAAGCGGCGCGCAGCCGTTGTTTTCGCCTACGCCCGCAAAGGCGTCGGGGCTTACGTTTACGTTGGCAACGATCTTTCCCGTGTTGCTTTCGTTTGTCTTTATCACCGTCATCACTGCGCTCGGTCTGACTGCGCAAGAGGGGTACGATTCGCAGGACTGGTTTTTGTACGCAAGCTTTCTCTTGCCGCAGATCTCTTCCTGCCTTGTCGCTTTTTTTTATTTTAAGTATACCAAAACGTCCGTTTTTCAAGCGGTTCGCGCGCAGAAATGCCGTCCGAGATATATCTTCGTCGCACTCGCTTTGCAGATCGGGCTCTTGTCTTTATCTTTCTTAAATACGCTGTTTTTAGAGTTTTTGGGGGGATTCGGGTACGAGGATACGGGAATATCCCTTCCAAATATGGACGGGGCAAACTTTGTTTTCGTATTCATAGTGGTTGCGGTGTTGCCCGCGATCCTGGAAGAGACGGTTTTCCGCGGCTTTTTGCAAAACGGCTTGCGCGCGTTTGGGACGTGGGGAACGGTGCTTATCTGCGGCGCGTTGTTTTCCCTTTATCATCAAAATCCCGCGCAGACGCTTTATCAGTTCTGTTGCGGCGCGGCGTTCGCGCTCGTTACCCTTCGGGCGGGCAGTATACTACCGACCGTTATCTCGCATTTCTTCAATAACGGGCTTATTCTCGTGATGACGAAATGGGGCGGGACGGTTTTGGAAGATCCGTTCGTCAACCTTATCGTGATGGGCGTATCGCTCGTCTGTCTTGTCGGCTCGTTGGTGTATCTGCTTCTATTCGATAAAAACGACGCGGAGAAGCTCGGCGCTTTGTCTGTGACGAAGGAGGAAAAGCGATCGGAGAGAAAATATTTTCTTCTGTTCGCGGCGGTCGGCGTGGGGATCTGCGTACTTAGTTGGTTGGCGACGTTGGCGATGGGTATGACGGGCGTAGCGGCGTGAGGTCTTAAGCGATGCAAAAGATATATTTCGTAGTGGTCGGAAAGATCAAAGAAAGTTTTTATCGGGAGGCGGTGGCGGAATACGTCAAGCGCCTCTCCCGTTTTGCGAAGGTAGAGATCAAGGAATTGTCCGAAGGCGCCGATCCCGAAGCGGAGGCGGACGATATTCTGCGTGCGTGCAAGGGGTATGTGATCGCGTTGGCTGTGGAGGGGGAAAAACTGTCGAGCGAGAAGCTGGCAACGAAGCTACAACGGCTTACAGACGAGGGAAAGGACATCTGCTTTGTCATTGGCTCGTCCTGCGGATTATCCGATCGGGTGAAGAAGGCGGCAGATTATCGGCTTTCCTTTTCGGATATGACTTTCCCGCACCAGCTGATGCGGGTGATCCTTGCCGAACAGGTCTATCGCGCGTTTATGATCAATGCGGGTTCGACTTATCATAAATAAGACTCTCCGCGCATACGTTGTTACGTGGATATTTATGAAAGCGTCGTTAAATTTTACGAAAGCGTAAAAACGGAAAAAGCAGTGATTGGTCGTAGCGTATTCGGAAGGAATATTTTTGCGGTGAAAGCAGGCGAAGGTTCGCCTGTGGGGATCGCGCAATACGCCATACACGGCAGAGAATTTATCACAGCGAAGCTGGCGTTTTTTCAATACGCGGCGGGGCTGAAAAAGGGGAGCTGTTGGTTCGTGCCTTTGACCGATCCCGACGGCGCGATGCTCAGCGAGGTCGGGCTGGACAGTGTGGAAAGGGCTTGTGAAAGAGAAAAGCTGTTGTTGCTGAACGGTGGAAAAACAGACTTTTCTTTGTGGAAAGCCAACGGCCGCGGGGTGGATCTAAATGTGAATTTCGATGCGGAATGGGGCAAAGGGGTAAAAAATATTCTGACGCCGGGCGCAGAGAATTACATAGGCGAAAAACCGTTTTCGGAACCGGAAACGCAGGCATTAAAAGGCTTTACCGAACGGATAAACCCCGATTATACGGTGAGTTATCACACGAAAGGGGAAGAGATCTACTGGTATTTTTATCAGCCGTTACGATTTTGCGCGCGGGATAAGCGGTTGGCGGAGGCGCTGGCAGCGGAGACGGGGTATTCGGTGGCGTATGCAAAAGGCAGCGCAGGCGGATATAAGGACTGGTGTATAAAGCGGTTTGGAATCCCGTCGTTCACGATCGAGGCGGGCAACGACGGACTGGAACATCCGATCGGGGACGAGGGGCTTGCGGATATCCTTGCGCATAACCGTTACGCCATATATGCCCTGTCGGGCAACGTTCCGCCAGCGTTCCGCTGGACCTAGTTAAGGGTCAGGGGACCAGCGTTCCGCTGGACCGAGATCGGAAGTCAAGGAACCAGCGTTCCGCTGGACCAAGATCGGAAGTCAAGGAACTCAGTTCCTTGTGGGGTGCAAGGGCAAAGCCCCGCAGGGATAGCCCCCCCAACAAAGCAAAGCTTTGCTTTGCGTTTGAATCCCCCTGCAACCTTACGGTTGCTTTCCCCCCTTTAAGGACAAGGGGGACGAGATGGACGAAGTTATCAACGCCAAAGGCGTATTGGCGCAAGCGAAGCTTGCTTATAAAGGGTACGAATTGCGAGCTCTGCTCCATACCACGTTAAGGGCTACTCGCCCTTAAAACCCCGCAAGGGACTATGTCCCTTGACCCAAAAAGGGGAAAATCAGGGAAAAAGAATATGAGAAAATTGACAAGAGAAGAAAAATTCATGCGGGCGGCGATCAAAGCGGCGAAAAAAGGTTTGTCCGAGGGCGAAGTCCCCATCGGTGCGGTCGTCGTTTACGAGGATAAGGTCGTGGCAAAAGGATATAATCGCCGCGCGAAACTCCAACTTGCATCCGCGCACGCGGAGATGATGGCGATCGATAAGGCGTGTAAAAAATTCGGATCGTGGCGCTTGCCCGAAGAGTGCGAGCTGTACGTCACTCTCGAACCTTGCCCCATGTGCATGGGCGCAAGCCTAAACGCGCGTGTAGACAAGATCTTTTTCGGTGCGTACGAGCAAAAGGGCAGATCGCTCACCGCGGCGCTTGCGGACGCTAATCTGCTCAATCATAAGACGGAGGTGCGCGGCGGCGTGCTCGAGGAGGAATGTTCTGCTTTACTGACCGGATTCTTTACGGCGATGCGACAGAAGCAGAAAGAGGAAAAGGAACGTAAAAAACAGGAAAAGGAACAGCGTGAAGAAACCGATTAAAAATTTTATCCGGGAAGAATTTTCAAAAAGACCGTCTATTTGGTTGACTTAATTTACAGAAACGGGTATTATAATTATGTCGTGTCGGACGGCGGCGCGACGACAAGAACAAAACGGGAACGAAAAACGGGGAAAGCGGGGCGGACCCGCCGATGAGAAAACTTTTGATCCACTATTGAAAAAAAGTCCGAAGATCTTTGCGCAGAAAAGCGAAAGGACGGAGGATAAAAAAATAAGGAAGGTTACACATGATAACTCACGGCAATGAAATCAAGTTGTTTTCCGGTAACTCCAATCGCGGATTGGCGCAGGCGATCGCTAAAAAGCTCAATACCGAGCTCGGCGAGATTGAAGTAAGCACTTTTTCCGACGGCGAGATCAACGTTCACATCGCGGAAACCGTTCGCGGCAGAGACGTATTCATCATTCAGTCTACCTGCTCTCCCGTAAACGACAACCTGATGGAACTTCTCATCATGATCGACGCGGCAAAGCGCGCGTCGGCAGGTCGTATCACGGCGGTCGTGCCCTATTTCGGTTACGCGCGCCAGGACAGAAAAGCGCGTTCGCGCGACCCCATCACTGCGAAGCTCGTCGCTAACCTCATCACGGCAGCAGGTGCGGACAGAGTGTTGACCATGGACCTGCACGCGGAACAGATTCAGGGCTTCTTCGATATCCCCGTGGATAATCTGCTCGGTGGACCTACGCTTTGCAACTATTTCTCAAAACAAAACAATATCGACGTAGTCGTTGCTCCCGACCTCGGCAGTGTAAAGCGTTCGAGAAAGGTGGCAGAAAAATTCGGCGTTCCCATTGCCATCATCGATAAGCGTCGCCCCAAGGCGAACGTGATGGAGGTCATGAGTATCATCGGCGACGTCAAAGGTAAGAGATGTCTTATGATCGACGATATGATCGATACGGCAGGTACGCTCTGTCAGGGCGCGCAGGCGATCAAGGACGCAGGCGCTACGGAGGTGTACGCAGGCTGTACGCACGCCGTTCTCAGCGGTCCCGCGATCGAAAGATTGAAAAACTCTGCGATCACCAAGCTTGTCATGCTGGATACCATTCATTTGCCCGATGAAAAATATATCGACAAGTTCGAAGTCTTGTCCGTTGCGGATATCTTCGCTGCGGCGATCGAGAACGTATATCTTGACAAACCCATGTCCAAGCTTTACGACTGATAAATTCACGAATCTACAAGAGCCGCCGCGCATTCGGCGGCTCTTTAAAGCGAAATACAAACAAGAGTAAGGAAGAAATTATGTATCTTATCGTAGGGTTGGGCAATCCCGACAAACAATATGAAAAGACCTTTCACAATATGGGCTATATCGCCGTCGGCGACGTAGCGGAATTGCTGGGCGCAAAATTCAAGAAAAAAGAATGTGAAGCGTCGATCGCCGAAGCGTTCGTGGGCGGGGAAAAAGTTATTATCGCCCGTCCTTTGACGTATATGAACAATTCCGGCAGAGCCGTCAAACAGCTGATGGCAAAATATAAGATCGATGAAGAGAATTTATTGGTCATCTATGACGATTACGACCTGCCGAAAGGCAAAGTCCGTATTCGAGCAAACGGCAGTGCAGGCACGCACAACGGTATGCGCAGTATCATTGGAGAAACGGGGTTGAAAAATTTCCCCCGTATCCGCATCGGGATCCGCGACGAGGAAGTAAATATTCCCATTATCAATTACGTGCTTGCCGAGGTACGCAAAGAGGATTACGAGCTGTTTGCCTCCGCCTGTCATCACGCAGGTGAAGCGGCGGCGGAGTTTGCCAAAGGCCTCGACATCGAAAAGGTCATGTGCAAATATAACTAAAAGGTAAAAAATGAAGCAACACTTTTTCAACTTTCATGAGATAGGAGAAGACTATCTTTCCTATGCAGAAGATATCCGTCGTGGCGCGCCCACGGCGGTTTTCGGCGTTTCCGATACTTTGAAATATCTTCTTGCCGGTCTTACGCCCTATCCCGTCGTATACATAACCTCGGATGGTCTTTCGGCGAAAAAGGCGGCGGAAAATATCGCCTCGCTCACAGGCAAAAAAACGGAGGTGCTGGCGGCAAAGGATGAAGTGTTGTTCTATCGAAAGGCGTTGTCCAAAGACTCGCTTTTCAAGCGTCTGGACGGCATTTACGCTCTGCAAAACGGTTGTCCCGTCATCACGGCGGAGATCGACGCGCTCGTGCAACTGTTTCCGAAAACGTTGCCCTCGATTTCTTTAAAAGAGGGGGAGGAGTATGATTTTGCTTCCCTTCCCGCAGATCTTGTGCGTATGGGCTACGTTCGCGCGCTTGAGGTCGAATCGAAAGGGGTGTTTGCGCTTCGAGGCGACATTCTCGATATCTGGCCCGTCAACGCCGATAACCCGTTGCGAGTGGACTTTTTCGGAGATACGGTGGAAAAGATCAAACCTTACGATCAGGCGACGGGCGAGCGGTTGCCGAGCGTTGCGGAAACGACGATTCTTGCCGCTACGGACGTGTTTGCAACGGCGGAAGATCTGCCCGTTATCCGTACGGCGTTGCAAAGTGGGTTGAAAAAATTCAAAACTTCGGAATCGTATACGCGGGCGCGCGACATCGCGGACGAGATCCTGTCGCGGGAGGATATGCCCGATAACCCGTTTTTATTGCCGCTTTTGAAAAATTCGACGGACTTTTTTTCCATACTTCCCGAAAATACCGTGCTGATCTTCGACGAAGGAAAAACGCTGTGGGACCGTTTCAACGCTCTGTATAAAGAACACGAGGAGCGCTGTCATCGTTTGCAGACCGGCGGTGAAGCGTTTGATTTTACTTTCGGTCAGTACGTAGACAAACAAGCGTTTTTGAATAAGATATCTTCGGTCAGAAGGGTCGCGATGCAAACGTTTACGGGCAATCCGTTTTTCTTTCAGCCGCTGAAGATCTACAACTTTTCCGCAACGCCGATCACGCGCTATCTCAACGGCGTTCCCGCGCTTTTGACGGATGTCCGAAACTGGCTGAAGGGCGGCTATCGCGTATTGTTGTACTGCGGAGAAAACGCCCGTTCGGTAAAAATGGCGGAGCAACTCGGGGAAGAATATATTCCTACCGTAAAACTGCCCGATAAGCTGTCGCAGCTGCAAGGCGTTTGTTTGCTCGACGAGCCGCTCGATAAGGGTATGGTCCTGCACACCTGCAAGCTGGCGATCATCGGCACGGGGGATCTGTATACGAAGGCGCCCGACACTAAGCGTATCCGTCGTAAACGCGGGGATATGTTCACCGCGCCCGAGGTTGGGGATTTTGTCGTACACGAAAAGCACGGCATCGGCAAGGCCGTCGGCATGAAAAAAATCGAAACGACGGACGGCACGAAGGAATACGTCGCGATCGCTTATAAAGACGGCGATATGCTGTACGTACCCGCGGAAAGCATGGATTCGCTTTCCAAATACGTTGGCGATGCCAATCCCTCTTTAAGCAAGATCGGCGGTGCGGAATTCGAACGGGTGAAAGCAAGGGTAAAAGCCTCTTTGCGCACGCTTGCGTTCGATCTGAAAAAATTGTACGCTGAGCGCGCGGAGAGCAGGGGGTACGAATTTCCCGAGAACGCCGTATTCATGCAGGAATTCGAAGAGGAATTCCGTCACGAGCTGACGCCCGATCAGGCGAGCTCCGTGCAGGAGATCAAAGCGGATATGTGCTCGGAAAAGGTGATGGACCGTCTTTTGTGCGGCGACGTAGGGTTTGGAAAAACGGAGGTTGCTTTCCGGGCGGTGTATCTTTGTATTCTCGCGGGGAAGCAGGCGGCACTCATGTGCCCCAGCACCGTGCTTTGTAGCCAGCATTTCAATACGGCGAAAGCGCGTTTCGAGATGTTCGGCGCGAGGATCGCTTGTCTTAATCGTTTCAATACGCCCAAAGAACAGGAAAAGATTTTGCAGGGCCTTGCGGACGGCTCGGTGGATTTTGTCATCGGCACACACCGTTTGCTGTCGGCGGACGTAAAATTCAAAGATCTCGGTTTGCTTGTACTCGACGAGGAACAGCGGTTCGGGGTGGAGCATAAGGAAAAAATCAAAAATTTGCGTAAGGATATCGACTGTCTTACGATGACCGCAACGCCTATCCCCAGAACGTTGCATATGTCCCTTTCGGGAATCCGTGATATATCGACTATCCAAACCCCGCCGTCCGAGCGTCTGCCCGTACAGACCTACGTCGTTGAAGAGACGGAAACGCTCATTCGTGACGCATGCATTCGCGAGCTTTCCCGCAACGGACAGGTGTTTATTCTTTACAATAAAGTGGAAAGCATTTTTACCTTCGCGGCAAAGATAAAACGCATACTGCCCGAAGCGCGCATTTCCGTGGCGCATGGGCGTATGGACAAATCTACACTCGAAAACGCCGTGCTTGATTTCTACGGCGGAAAATCGGATATCCTCATCACGACGACAATCATCGAAAACGGCATCGACCTGCCCAACGCGAATACGATCATCGTTATCGATTCGGACAGATTGGGTATTTCACAGCTGTATCAGCTCAAAGGCCGGGTCGGTCGCGGCGCAAGGCTTGCGCATGCGTATTTCACCTTCAAGCCCGAACGCGTCATGTCGGACAACGCGTCCGCGCGTTTAAAGGCGCTTATGGAGTTTACCGAGCTTGGTTCGGGATATAAGCTCGCAATGCGCGATCTGGAAATCCGCGGTGCGGGAAATATCCTCGGCGCGGAGCAACACGGACATATGGATAAAGTTGGTTACGAGCTGTATTCCAAGCTCTTAAAAGAGGAACTGACGGGGGTGCGTCAGACGGTCGCAGAGCTGGACATCCGCGTCAGCGCGTACATTTCCGAGCATTACATTGAATCATCTGCGGGTAGGCTCGATTGCTATAAACAGATTGCGGAGATCGCGACTGTGGATGATTATAAACGGGTATACGCTTCAATGCGGGACACGTACGGTCCGTTGCCGCGCGCGGTGGAAAACCTGCTCGTGATCGCCGTTTTGAAATCGTACGCGGCGAAATTTAACGTTTGTAAAATCACCGTCGTGAAAAACGTCGGTTCCCTCCAGTTTCCTTCTTTGGAAGCGCTTGGAGATAAGCGGATACTTGCTGCCATGGATCGGTACAAGGAAAGAGTGCACCTGAATATGACCGAAGCGCCCGTCGTAGAGTTCGTCGGACGGCTGGAAGGGGCGGAATTGATGGCGGAAATGACAAAATTTTTGAAATTTGCATTAACTTTCGCAAGTTTATGATGAAAAGCGTTTGCATTTTTCGGGAAAATAGGTTATAATATAACTTGACGATATATTGATATAGGTGAAAAAGCAAAATTTTCCTTCTTCAATACATGTTAAAGATACGATAAAAAATCGGAGCGGTTTTATGAGCAAAAGACACACATTGAAAAAGACGGCAGCGTTGCTTCTCGGCATCGCGCTCACCGTTGGCGGAACGGGATGTAACTTCCTCCCCACGGACAACCAGAAGGACCTCGCGCAGACGGTCGCAACCGTAAACATTGCGGAGAATCTGAAAAACGATGAAACGTATAAAGATTATGCGGACGCCATTGCAGAGCTTGTAAACAACGGCGGGCTTTCTACGGACGTTTATAAGAGAGACCTTATCGCATACTTCCTCAGCGTAGGCACGACGTACGTACAAAGCTACGGCTATACCTACAAGGACACCTTCAATATGCTGATGGATACCCTTGTTCGCCGTAAGATCATGATGCAGTACGCCGTGGCGTACTATCTTGCAAAAGGCGACGGCGTGACAGCGGAAGGCTGTGAGGCTTACGTCAAAGCGGAAACCGAAAAGACGCAAGGCAGAGAAAAAGAACTTTTGGAAAAATACCCCGAAGTACTGACGTATAAATATTTCCTCACCAAAGGCGGCAATGCGGAAGAAATGGACGATTATAACCTTGCCGTTTACAGCCTGCTTCAGTCGTTGAACAGCTCGCTGGATTCTTTGGAAGAAAGTGTGATCGCGGAAGAGGAAGAAGCGCATGATCACGGTACCACGCGTACGACGCCTACCGGCGTGGGAACGGAAAAAGAGGATTTCTATCCTGTTGACGCGGATGGAAACCTCGATTACGGCGTATATACCGGTCGCAACGCATTGGACGCTTGCGGAGAATACGAAAAGGTAGAAGGTTCTACGACGATCACCAGACGCAAGGCTTACAACTCCTTCCTGGCAAGCTTGCAGAGCTATGGCCTTATTCGGGAAAATGAAAACACGGCGGAAGTGACGCAGCTTGACTATTTCTATACCGAGCTTGCATCTTCGCTTGGCGTTGCGCTGATCAATAAATATTATGAAGATCTTCAGGACGAAGTTATTCAAGGTATTTCCGATGCGTACGTAGAACAAAAATATAACGAGATTTACGAAGCGCAGAAATATTCGTATGAAGACGTCAGTGCGTTTGAAACGGCGATCGGATCTCTTTCTGACGATTCGTTCGTATTGTACGGAGCGAAGGATTTCGGCTTTGTGTATAACATTCTCATTCCTTTCTCCGCAACGCAGGAACAGGCTTATTCCGCTGCGAAGAATAAAGGTTTGACGCAGGAAAAACTGTACGAAGAACGCGAAGCGATCCTTGCAAACATTCAGGCTAAGGATCTGCGTGACAGTTGGATCAGCGCGGACGATCACGTGAATTATTCGTATGTCAAGGAGGGTAAATACTACTT
>JBGVRF010000011.1:0-4652 GCA_045128175.1 Candidatus Scatosoma sp. | reverse complement strand
GATCTCCATTCTTATCGGGGAAGGCGGCAGCGGCGGGGCGTTAGCACTGGCGGTGGCGGATCGCGTGTGGATGCTGCAAAATTCCGTCTATTCCGTCATCTCGCCCGAGGGATGTGCGAGTATCCTTTGGAAAGATTCGACGAAGGCGGAGGAGGCGGCGGAAAGCTTGAAGCTTACGGCGGAGGATGCGAAAACGCTCGGCGTGATCGAACGTATTTTGTCCGAAAAGAATATCGGCGCAAAATCGTTTTACGATAAGATCAGAATGCTTTTGAACGACGAGCTTCGGGAATTGACAAACGATTTTGACCTGATCGCAAAGCGCTACGCTCGTTTCCGAAGGATCGGTACGGATAAGATCAAAAGAGTCGATCAGAACTGAAAAAAGGATGTTTATGAGCATATATAAAAATTTTTGTCTCGAGGAGTTTGACGGATCGGGCAATTTGAAACGAATAGAATTAAAGTATCCCGAGAATTTTAATTTCGGATACGACGTCGTAGACGCGATTGTGGAGCGGGAGCCTGAAAAAAAAGCACTCGTATGGTGCAATACGGAAAACGAGGAACACGTTTTTTCCTTTCGTGACGTGAAGATTTACAGTAACAAGCTTGCAAACGTGTTTAAATGCGCTGGGCTTGTTCGCGGCGACAGGGTTATGGTCATTTTAAAACGCCATTACGAATATTGGTTTGTAGCGATCGCGTTACACAAGCTCGGTGTTACGATGATCCCCGCAACGCATATGTTGACGGCGAAGGATTTGGAATACCGTATCCGAATGGCGAAGGTAAAAGCGATCGTCTGTACACCGCAAAACGAAGTTCCCGAAAAGATTCTGGAATCGATAAAGTGTTTGGACACAGTCGAAAAATTATGGTGCGTGCAAACGGATACGGAGGGGTTTGAAAACCTCACCCGAGAGATGGAAAAGGCGGAGGACGGGCTTGTTCGCGAAGACACGCTTGCAAGTGATCCGATGCTATTGTATTTCACTTCGGGCACGACCGGTGATCCCAAAGGGGTCATTCACGATTTTACCTATCCGCTTGCGCATATCGTTACGGCGAAATATTGGCAGCAAGCGGAGGAGGGCGGATTGCATTTTACGGTCGCAGAAACGGGCTGGGCAAAAGCTTCGTGGGGCAAGATTTACGGACAATGGCTGGTCGGGTCCGCTGTTATGGTGTACGATTTCGACAATTTCGATCCCAAACAGCTTACGACGATCATCAACCGTTACGGTGTGACCTCCTTTTGCGCGCCGCCTACGGTATATCGGTATCTCGTACGGAAGGGGGCGCCGGATATGCCCGGGCTTCGTCATGCCTCGACGGCTGGGGAAATGCTTGCGCCCGAGGTGTTCCGAAGCTTTACCGAGCGTACGGGGCTTCGGATCTACGAGGGGTACGGACAGACGGAAACGACACTGCTTATGGCAAATTTTAAAGGCAAAGCACCGACAGAGGGCTCTATGGGCACCGTTTCGCCGATGTATCGTATCGAGCTTCGCGATAAAAACGGAAGCGTGACCGAGGTTGGCGAGATCGGGGAGATCGTAATCGTACCACCTGCAAACGGTAAGCAGCCGGGCGTATTTTGCGGTTATCTCGACAATGACGAGCAATACCGTTACGTATGGCGGGGCGGAGTATATCATACAGGGGACGCTGCCTGGCAGGACGAAAACGGCTTGTTCTGGTTTCACGGTCGTTTTGACGATATCATCAAGACGGGTGGCTTTCGCGTAGGGCCTTACGAGGTGGAAAACGTATTGACAGAGCATCCCGCCGTTTTGGAATGTAGCGTGATTGGGGTCCCCGACCCGCTCAGGGGCCAGGCGATCAAAGCGGTTATCCTTTTATCCAAAGGTTACGAGCCTTCCGAAGCGTTGGAAAAGGATATTAAGGAATTCTGTAACGGTAGACTTGCGGAATACAAATGGGTACGCATCATAGAGTTCGCAAAAGAGCTACCCAAGACGATCAGCGGAAAAATTCGCAGATCGGAATTGAGAAATTCGAAAGAAAATAATTAAAAACGGCGGAATGTGGATATAAATAAATATCAGTTGAAATTTCTTTGCGGTTATGGTATACTGTATATCGTAAATCAGGAGAGAATATGAATCACATCATAGAAAATGCAACGGAGATACTCGACCATTATGTCGGCGGTTTCCGCCAATATATATTACAGGAGCCCGTCCGTTCGGAATTTGTCAGTCGGAATTTATGCGATCTGACGGGATATGAAAAGGAGGATTTCGAGGGCGCGTCGGACGCGTTTGCCTGTATCGTACACCTTTCGGATCAGCCGATATATCAGCAGCTTTTGACTCGTTTGAAACAGAGGGAGCAAACGATCGCCGCGCAGTATAGGATACGCAAAAAGGACGGAACGGTGATCTACGTAAACGATGCCGCAACGTCCAGACGGCTGGATGACGGCAGACTGGTTGGATATTCCGTTCTGACGGATATAACGCCGATAAAAACGGAAAACAACAATCTCCGATTTTTGAACGAAACCGTGCCTTGCGGTTTTTTGAAATATACTTGCGATAAAAATCCCAGGGTCACCTATATCAACGAGCAGATGATAAAGATGCTCCGCTTTCCCGAGGTGAAGGACGGGGAATCCGATTATTTGGAGCTGTATAAAGAAAATATCTATCTGAACGTTCCGATGGAAGAACGGCGCAGGTTCGCGCGGTATCTCGAACGGGTCTACGCGCAGGGGGTACCCGTCGCGGGCACGATGACGCTACTCCGTTGCGACGGCTCGAAGGCGTATGTTTTCGGTTGGGTGACGAAATGCGTCAACGAAGCGGGCGAGGAAGAATTCCAAAGCGTTTGTATGGATATCACCGAAAAATATCATTTGAAAAGGGAAAAGGAAACGCAACGCTATCTGAAAGCGTTGACGGAAGTTTACGATAAGATATTCGAATACGATTATTCTAACCATACCGTTAAGTGTCTATACGGAAAAAATTCTCCCATGTTCAAATGGTTGGAAAACGTACCGATGCAGTTGGAGGAAGCGACGAAGGGCTGGATCGAACAACTGGTCGTTGAGAAGGACCGCGCGAGGGTGAAAGCCTTCGTCGACGAGCACGTCGCCAAAAATAACAGAGAGGCGGACACGCCGCCCCGACAGATCGAATACGAGGCTTTTTCTTCCAACGGCAAGATAAAAACGTATACGAGTCTGTTTTTAAAGATAGACGCGACCACAAGCTTATTCTGTTGCAGAAGAAAAGTCGGAGCGGAAAGCTCCGAACGGCTTCGGAAAGAAAACGACGCGTTGAAAAACGCCAACGAGAATATGCAGGGACTGGTGATGCATTTTACCGACGGGATCGCGGCATTTGAAGTGGTGGACGATTCGGTGGTTCCGCTTTATATCAACGACAACGTTTGCGAATTTTTCGGTATCGAGAAAGAAGAATGGTTGCAAATGATGAAGAAAAAGACCTCGATCAGGACCTTTGTCGCGCGAAGCGGCTTGGCGTACGAAGAGATCGAGGCACTTTTGGAAAACGGCGAGGCCGAGTTTACGTATTACGACCTGTCCACGAATACGGAAAAGCAGGTCAAAGCGGTTTGTTCGCAAAAATTTTCGGAAGGCGCTTCGTCGCGTTACGTAATGCTTTATAAAGTGGACGAGGAAGAACGACGCGAGGAGGGAGAGTGCGTCGGGAACAAAGTCGAGATTCGTACGTTCGGCTATTTCGACGTATTCGTGAACGGAAAACCGATCGCGTTCCGCAACGAAAAGTCGAAAGAATTATTTGCTTTGCTGGTAGACAGACGAGGCGGATTTGTGACCAGCGAAGAGGCGATCGGTTTTTTATGGGAGGACGAGCCGTCGAGCACTGTTTTGTCGGCAAGATACAGAAAGGTCGCACTGCGTCTTAAAAACATTCTGGAGGAATACGGGATCGCGGATATCGTGGAAACAGTGGGCGGTAAACGGCGTATTGTGTCGGAAAGAGTGCATTGCGATCTGTACGATTATCTTTCCGGAAAAGAGGAATACGAGCAGCTGTTTAAAGGCAGTTATCTCACCAATTACAGTTGGGCGGAGGTCACCCTCGGCGAGCTGTTGAATAAGTGACGGGAGAGGGGGGTTTTATGTTTGAATATCGTCGGAAAGTCAATTATTACGAAACGGATAAAATGGGGATAACGCATCATTCCAATTACGTAAGATGGATGGAGGAGGCACGGATCGCGTTTTTGGATCATCTCGGTCACGGATACGCGCAGCTGGAGGCAGAGGGACTGGCGTCGCCCGTTCTTGCCGTCGAATGTCAATATAAGCGTCCCACTACCTTCAACGACGAAATAAAGATCGTCGTTTCGGTGGAAAAATACAATGAGATCAGGATTACCTTTCGGTACGGGATCATGAAAAACGATACGGATGAGCTCGTTGCGATCGGCAAAACGGAGCATTGTTTTTTAGATAAGACAGGTAGACCGATCGTTGCAAAGAAAAGACTTCCGAAGCTTGATCTGTTGATAAAAGAATTTATAAAATAGAAGAAGAATTCCCGCAAGTTATGTGGGAATTCTTCTTCTTCTTCTTCTCTACTTATTAAAGTGGTTAAAGTGGCGATGATGGGAGACGGTATGTGGCGTCT
>JBGVRF010000010.1:0-4789 GCA_045128175.1 Candidatus Scatosoma sp. | reverse complement strand
GTCTTAAGATCTGCTTCCGTTAACGGTTGTTTCTGCGCCGATTGTAAAGGCGTTTCCTGTGCTATACTAAGCAACCCGCATTCCGCAACGGGAGGTTCGTTTTCATGGAAATACAGTCGCAAAGAGAGTTTTTCGCGGCGTTCGGTTTGAAATACCCGTTCATTGACCGCCGTATCCGTCGTAACAAATACACCATCGCCGTTTTTCAGACGGATCTTCGAAGAAACGAAAAATCCTCTGCCTTCCGTTTTAACAAACACTGCGCCGCCTACTTCTTTTCCGTCTCGAAGGATTTTGAATGCGTCGCCTTGACGAGGCTTAAATATGCTTTCAACGAAAAATTTACCGTTTGTTACTTTGACGACGCCGACTTTCTCGCCGATATGTCCTTGCACGGCCACAGACAAGAAACGTTTATCCTGTCCGAAGGCAAGTCCTTTCGTATAATTACCGCGATTGTAGGTCCGCTTCAAATCGGAGAGTGCCTGCTTATCGTTACCGCTCTTATCCAAAAGCATACGATAGTATCGAACCGCGGCCGCAACGTATTCCGGTCGACGCATTCTGCCCTCGATCTTGAAGGAAACTACCCCTGCGCGTATCAGCTTTTCAATTTCCTCGCCTACGCAAAGATCGGATAAGGATAAAGCGTAATTTTTTTCCGTGTTTCCATTTCTATCGTATGCGTAAAGCTTACGGCATGGCTGCTTACACCTGCCTCGATTACCGCTGTTACCGCCTGCAAAGGAGGAAAAATAGCATTGTCCGGAAAAACAAGTACACAAAGCGCCTTGAACGAACACTTCCGTTTCCAACTCTGAAGAAACTTTCGCGATCGCATCCAGCGGCGTTTCGCGCGCTAAAATCACGCGGGAAAACCCGCATTCTTTGGCCAACCGAGCGCCTTGGCTTGAGCATATCCCTGCCTGCGTACTGAGATGCAATATAATCTCGGGATATTTCTCATGCACGGTACGTCCCAAAAATACGTCCTGCATAATGATCGCATCCGCACCAATTTTCCAAACCGAAAGTAACGTTTTTAAAAATTCTTCCGTCTCAACGTCTTTGACGATCGTATTCATTGCAACGTACACTTTTACGCCGCAAAAATGTGCTTTTTGAATGATATCGCAAAGAGCCGAGGTGTCAAAATTATCGGCACTCTGACGGGCGGAAAAGGAGCTGTATCCCAAATATATGGCGTCTGCGCCATTGTTGATCGCCGCCGTTGCGCATTCTGTGTTTCCTGCGGGTGCAAGGAGCTCTATCATAATTAACCTTCGTCAAAAAACTGTTTTATCTTCCTATGCTACGCGTGATCAATTCTTCCGAAGCGTCGTAGCCCATGCTCTTTAAACGGAAATTACGCGCCGCGACCTCGATAATGATCGCAAGATTTCTGCCCGGACTGACGGGAATAGTCAGTTTTGGTATCTTGATCCCGAAATAGGTTGCCGATGACATCTCGTCGCCGATGCGGTCGTACTCTTTACCCTGTTGCCAATTTTCCAACTGAATGATAAGCTGGATCTTTTTTTCGTCGAGTACGGAACCCGAACCGTACATACTTTTAACGTTGATGATGCCGATACCGCGCAACTCCATAAAGTAACGAATAATATCGGGCGCAGTGCCGTAGAGTTCGTTTGCGATCTCCTTAATAATAACGTTATCATCGGCAATGAGTCGGTGACCGCGCTTGATAAGTTCCATTGCAGTCTCGCTTTTACCCACACCGCTTTTTCCGGTGAGCAAGATCCCTACGCCGAATACCTCCATTAATACGCCGTGCTCGCTTACAGAAGGAGCCAAAAGACGGTTTAGATAGATAAATAAATCGCTCATGAGATCGGTCGTGATCTTCGGGCTTCTGAATATGGGACAGGAATACTTTTTCGCCGTTTCCACCAATTCAGGCAATGCAGGTAGATCGCGGCTTAAAATGATACACGGCAATTCACCGTGCGCAAACAGCTGCGAAATCTTTTCCTTTCGCAACTCCGAGGAAAATGTACGAAGATATTCATACTCCGCCAAACCGAAAAGGATAACGCGACGCGGATCGAAATAATTGAAAAATCCTCCCGCAAGCTGGAGCCCGGGACGTTCCACACTCATGCTCGCAAGCGTGACGACTCCCCTGCCCGTATAAACGATCTCGAGATTGAGATCGGAGGCAAACTTGTCCAACATAACGCTCTGCGTAACTTGTCCGTTCATATTTATTCCTCCGTATAACCGTATTTTTCAATGATCTTGCCGACGGCGCCTTCTTCGTTCGTATACTCACAAACTATATCTGCCGCATCTTTCAAAGCGTTATCGGCATTTTTCACTGCGATGCCTAATCCCGCCGCTTCGATCATCGGGATGTCGTTACGCTGATCTCCAATCGCGATCGTCTTCTCGATCGGAGCACTGTAATACTCCGCTAAAAAGCGTACCGCCGTACCCTTGGAATAACGAGCGTTGACGACCTCGACCAAAAGGTCATCGCTTTTGGTCAATCCGCAACCTTCGAAATTTTCCGCCGCCAACGCCTGCAGTATACGCTCGTTATCGGCAGGGGCAACCATCGCCAGAATCTTATATGCACACAAACCTTTTTCTTCAACAAATTTCGAAATGGGTTTATCCAGAACAAGCGTTGCTTTTGAACGTACCGCCTTTTCATACCAACCCAGCAACTCGTCATCTTTATTACAGTAGTAATTCCACAAATCGTAAACGTGGATATGCAGCCCCATTTCTTCCATTTTTTTACACGCCGCAACAGTCGAAGCGAATGACAATCTGCCATCGGAAACGACTTT
This sequence comes from Candidatus Scatosoma sp., assembly GCA_045128175.1. Taxonomy (GTDB): domain Bacteria; phylum Bacillota; class Clostridia; order Christensenellales; family Borkfalkiaceae; genus Scatosoma. The sequence goes on along the minus strand of JBGVRF010000010.1, from coordinate 1,973 downwards.
TCCGCTTTCCACGTCGAGAATGACCGCTCCTTGACAACAGGAAATCATGCCTTTTAAACCAAGTTCTCTCGCGCGGGAAAGGATCCCGGAGGGCATACGTCCCGTAGAAATAGCAAAAGCTCCGCCTGCCGCAATATAGTCGGCTATTGCTTTTCTATTACTTTCGTCTATCGTTCCGTCTTTTTTTACAAGCGTTCCGTCAAAATCAGAAACGATCAAGGGATAGTTTATCTTTCGCATTTTATATCTGTTCCTTGAAATAAGTGTAAATTTTTTTTGCAAGTTCTTCCCCAATACCATCCGCCAGACAAAGTTCTTCGACGCTTGCGTTCATGATCTTGTCTATCGTACTGAATTTTTCCATCAACGCCATACGTTTTTTCTTTCCGATCCCTTCTATTTCCTGCAAAACGGAAGCCAAATTTCGTTTGGAATGCAGACTGCGGAAATAGGTAATCGCAAAGCGGTGCGCTTCGTCGCGGATACGCTGTAACATTTTCAAAACGTAATCGCGGTGATCGATGCGTACACTTTCGGAGGAAAACAGCGTAAAAACTTCTTCCTCGCGTTCGGCAAGCGAGATCAACTCGATATCCGAAACGCCCATTTCATCGAAAATCTCTTTTACCGCGGATAACTGCCCCTTACCGCCGTCGATTATTATAAGATCGGGCTTAGGAAAGCGATCCTCTTCCTCTGTACCGAGTTTCGCAAGGCGACGGCGCATCATTTCTTGATGGGACGCATAATCGTTTGCACCCTCGACCGTTTTTATCTTAAACCGACGGTAACTGCTTTTATCCGCTTCACCGTCGATGAAAACGACCATCGAGCCCACTTTGTCTACGCCGCTGATATTGGAAATATCGTAACACTCCATGCGCTTGGGGTATTTTTTAAGATTTAAAATTTCTTTCAGACGTTGACAGGCGTTCTTCGTCATATCGTCTTTGTGTTTGATCTTATCAATAGATTTGGACAGATACTCCGCAGCGTTCTTTTCCGCCATATCCAGAAGTTGTTTTTTTATACCCAGCTTTGCCGGGATCACGTCGACTTTCTTATTGAATTTTTCGCGAAAATATCTTTACAGCAATTCCTTTTCGCAAAAGTCCTGTACAATGATCTCGTCGGGAAGGTCATGCGTGTTATAAAACTGAATGATAAACGCTGTTAAAGCGTCTGTTTCCGAAAACGATCCGTCCTCTAAGGCAAAATTACTGCCCCCTTGCATGATACCGCTTCTGGTTACCAATACGTTGACCGCAGAATATAAATAATTCGTTTTTAACGCGATAATATCCGCGTTGATCGCGCGGTTGATAGAGGTGATCCTTTTCAGTTTCAGCTTGGAAAGCATCTGCAGTTTTTCACGGTAATCCATTGCCAGCTCGAATTCTTCGTTCTCCGCGAATTTCATCATTTTTTCCTGCAAGATCTTTTCCGCCTCTTCATAATTGCCGTCGAGAAAGGAAACGGCTTCCTTAACGCGTTCGGCATATTCTTCTTTACTGCACATATGCGCGCACGGGGCAAGACAGCGTCCTAAATGATAGGCTAGGCAAGGCTTTTTCGGTTTTTCTCCAATCGTCGTTTGGCAAGTTCGGACGTTGTATACCGAACCGACGACCTCAAGGATGTCCCCGCAACGCACTCCGCCCATAAAAGGGCCGAAATATTTTCCGTCTTTTTTAATCTTGCGCGTGATCGAGATACGAGGATATTCTTCCTTAGTATGCACCTTTATATACGGATACGTTTTATCGTCTTTGAGAAGGATATTATATTTTGGCTTATATTTCTTGATTAGATTGTTTTCGAGTGCCAACGCGTCGATCTCGGTAGCCGTAATAATATAATAAAAATCGGCGATATGCTCAACCATTGCGGCAACTTTTTCGGGTTTTGCGGACGAATGAAAATATTGTCGCACTCGGTTTTTTAAAACGCGCGCCTTCCCGACGTATATGACT
>JBGVRF010000009.1:0-2615 GCA_045128175.1 Candidatus Scatosoma sp. | reverse complement strand
GTCAACCTCGAAACGTCTTCTTTGGTACAAGGCCTTGATCGCGGCGAAGGCGCGGAAAAAAATAAACTGACGGTTACGCTCGACGGGTTCTACGGCGTAAAAGCGCGTTCTTCGGACGTTGCGGACTTGATTTTGGTCGGCGATTACGAGGTGCCTATTTACGCGCAATGGAATTACGGTAAAGGCCGAGTCGGCAGTTTTATGTGTGATTTGAACGGAGTATTTTCGGCTGATTTTATGGCTGATCCCAACGGACAGCAATTTATCAAGAACGTAGTAAATAACCTTATGCCGGTTACGAATATTCGTCCTAACGATATTTCGATCAAGCTGACGGAGGACAACTATACGAACGTATTGTCGGTCGACGCGCATTTGGAAGAGGGTGAAACGCTGAAGGGTGAACTGGTCGCGATCGTGGACGGGGGTGAAGAGAGCCTCTCGTTGGGGGAAACTACGCCCGACACGGAAGATGATCCGCTTTCAGAAAGAGCGTTTTACGTGAAGACCTGCGAAACCGATACGCTGAACCAGCTCAACCGTGTCACGTTTATTGCGAAAAAGGCGGGCATCTACAAGATCGTTGTAATAAAATACAACGCGCAAGGTGTCGAAGTGGCAAGGCTGGAATCGTATAAAGCCGTATCCTATTCGGAGGAATATGACGCATTCACAGATGAAGCGACGGAAGGCGAGGAGATCGTTGCTCCCGAAGAATTCCTGGCTTCGTTGGCAGAGCGTGGAAACGGTGTGGCGATTGAAGATCTGGAAGACCCTGTGGAAATATTCGAAGGATTCGTTACGGATATCGATAAGGAATTCGATCCACGGTTTGTGTTCATGATTTTGTTGATCTGTCTGTTCCTTCTCGATCTTGCCGTACGTAAATTCAAATTCAAATGGCCGCACGAGCTCATTCGTGAGTACAAAGAAAAGAAAAATTTTAAATAAAGCGGGTTAGACCGTGTGCAAACACGGTCTGATTCCACGAAATACTGTTTAGCAAACATTCCGATCCCCAAAGGAGAATTTTATGAAGAAGCTAAAAATATTCGCCTTACTGGGCTTTCTAGTAAGCACCATTGCAGTGTTTGCATCTTGTTCCGGCAAAGAACTCTCTGTTCCTTCGGGCTTCAGCGTGGACGATACCAACCGACTGACCTGGACGGAGGTAGAAGACGCTCGCCGATATAAGATCAGCATTACAAACACCGCTACGGGCGAAGTGCAAGAATATAACTCCAACCGCGATTCTTACTCGCTTGCTGGGTTGGAGGAAGGAGACTACGAAATCAGGGTCATGGCGATTTCGGGTAAAGACGAAGATAAAGATTCCGATTGGTCCCCTGCATTTTTATTTCATAAAGATTATGAAACGGGTTGTATTTATACGCTCGTCAACAACAGCGAGTATGAAATTACGAGAGTAGGTACCGCTTCGGGTACGGTCGTTATCGAGGACGAGTACAAGGGAAAACCCGTAACGCGGATCGCCGATAATGCATTTAAAGCCAGCGCCAGAGTGGAAAATATTGTGCTTGGCAAAAATATCGTATCCATTGGCAACAATGCGTTTTACGGTTGCAGACAGCTGGCGAGTATAACTCTTCCCGAATCGTTGCAAACGATCGGCGCGGCTGCGTTCAGCAGTTGCAATTCCTTGAAAACGGTGGAAATCCCCGACAGCGTTACGGTCCTTGAAAAATCCACTTTTGCCTATTGCAAAGGACTTGAAAGCATCACGTTCAGCTCTAATTTGAAAACGATTGGGGAACAAGCGTTCCGCGGTTGTACGAGCTTAAAAAAGGTGGAGATTCCCGATTCGGTTACGGAAATAGGTATGGACGCGTTCGCTTCCAGCGGGGAATTAAATTCGGTGACGATCGGCGCGGGCGTAACGACGATCGGGGAAAACGCGTTTTTCCAAAATACCAATCTCGAGGAGATCATTTTTGCGGAAAAGAGCGCCTTAAAAACGATTGGCTCGTTTGCCTTTTCGGAATGTAGTAGCCTTACCGCTGTGACCTTTCCCGAAGGCGTCGAAGATCTGGGTGATCAGCTGTTTGATAAGGCAAGTTTGTTGGAAACGGTGGGTATTCCCGATACTGTCATGCACGTGGGCAAGTATGCTTTCAGAGATACGAAGCTTTATAACGATCAGACAGATTTTATCTATGCGGATAAGTGGCTTGTAGGTATCGACGAAGCAATTCGTCTTATACTCAATGAAATCAATTATAACAAGCTTATCAAGGTCGACGGAACAAAAGAGGTCGTGCTTGCGGAATTCAAGGAAGGCGTTTTCGGTATCGCCGATAACGTATTTGCCAATTGTGCAAAATTGACTTCTATAAGGCTTCCCGCTTCGATCAAAGCAGTCGGGCACTACGCTTTTTATAATAATTCCGTCTTGAACCGTTTTATTATGCAGGATAACAGCGTGAAGGTGATCGGCAACAGCGCGTTCAGATATTGTAAAGTATTGACGAAACTTACGTTGGGCGAAGGTCTGGAAACGATCGGAGAGCGTACGTTTGCGGATTGTACGCTTCTCGATAACAATGCGCTTGGGGGCGGTTCAATGATCCCGTCCACGGTGAAATCTATCGGTATGG
>JBGVRF010000008.1:0-2967 GCA_045128175.1 Candidatus Scatosoma sp. | reverse complement strand
CTGTGAAGGTGGGGCAAAAACGCAGAGCGCAAGCGCCCGGATATACGGGCGAGGAAGAATTTAACTTTTTCCTTTCGGTCATTTTCCCCGCGAACAGCTTGAAGATACTCGATTATAACCGTTTGTTGGCAGATCGTAACGGTATGACGGCTTCTGAGTTTTTATCGGCGGCGGAAAAGGCGCTCGGGAAAGTAACGCGGTACGAAGGCGATGGTGCGTATCGTCCGACGGCTACACATACGATCGGGTTATACGTGGACGGGAAGTGGTACTCCGTCAAATTCAGAGAGGATATCTGTCAAGCGAAAAATCCGTCGGAGAGGCTGGATTGTGCGATCCTGCAAAATTGTTTTTTGGCGCCCGTGATGGGGATACAAGACCCGCGCACGGATAAACGTATCGATTTTGTCGGGGGGATCCGTGGATTGGAATATCTCGAACAGCGTTGCAGAGAGGACGCCGCCGCGGCAGTGGCGATGTGTCCTACGACTCTGGACGAATTGATATCGGTTGCGGACGCGAACGAGCTGATGCCGCCCAAATCCACGTGGTTCGAACCCAAGCTTCGCAGCGGGATCTTTATTCACAAGATTTAAAACAAGGAGCGACGGCTATGGCCGAAAATATTTTGAAGGAAGAAGAGCGGGTAGCGTATAAACTGCGTGCGTTGTATCGCAGGTATGGGTATCTGCCCTATAAAATGAGCAAATTCGAAGAATATGATCTGTACGTTTCCAACAAAGAATTTCTGGTTGGAGACGGTGTGATCACGTTCAACGATACCAACGGCAAGCTGTTGGCGTTGAAACCCGACGTAACGCTTTCCATCATCAAGAATGCGGCGGACGACGGCGAGAAGCGGAAGGTATATTACAACGAGAACGTATACCGCATTTCCGGCGAGACGAAGCAATTTAAAGAGATCATGCAGGTAGGGTTGGAGTGTATCGGCGACATCGACGTTTACGACGTGTATGAAACGCTGTATCTTGCGGCGAGCAGTCTTGCGGCGGTGTCTGAAAATTTCGTGCTGGACATTTCTCATCTCGGCATTTTGTCGGCGATTCTGGAAGAGATCGGCGGCGGGGAAAAATTCGGAAAAGAGATCATGAAACGTATCGCCGAAAAGAACTCGCACGAGATCCCGTTTATTTGTGAAAAATACGGTGTGTCGGTAGCGAACGCGGAAAAGCTGGCGCGCATTGTCGGCGCGTACGGTCGTCCGCAAGAAACACTGGAAAAGTTACGGCCGATCTGTCGGAGCGAAGCGGCGAAAAACGCGCTTTGTCGGTTGGAGACGCTTTGCGGATTACTGGCTACGACGGAGTACGCAGACAAGATTCGTATCGATTTTTCCGTGGTCAACGATATGAATTATTACAACGATATCGTGTTTAAAGGCTTTATTGACGGGATCTCCGAAGGGGTGCTGTCGGGAGGAAGATACGACAAGCTGATGTCGCGTATGGGCAGAAAGTCGGGCGCAATCGGTTTTGCGGTATATTTGGATCTGTTCGAGGGATTCAGCGATCGCAAACGCGAATTTGACGTAGACGTATTGCTGCTGTACGACGGGAATACGGACGTTGTCGCCGTAAAGGCAGAGACGGACAGGTTGGTCATGGCGGGCAAAACCGTCCGAGTACAAAGGACGAAAGGCGGTTTACGCTATGGAGAGCTGGTAGATATGACGGGAGGTGGAGTATGATCAATATAGCGCTTCCCAAGGGGAGATTGGGGGAACGGATATACGACGTGTTCGAAAGGGCGGGTTATGAATGTCCTTCGATCAAAGAAAATAATAGAAAGTTGATCTTCGAAAACGCCGAAAAGGGCGTGCGATATTTTTGGGTAAAGCCGTCGGACGTGTCCATTTACGTGGAGCGTGGCGCGGCGGACGTGGGGATCTGCGGAAAGGATATTTTAGCGGAGTATGCCCCCGACGTATACGAGCTGCTCGATCTGAAAACGGGGAACTGCCGAATGGCGGTCGCGGCGAAAAAGGGCTTTTACGACGACGGGCAGCATACCTTGAAGGTGGCGACGAAGTTTGTCAACTGCGCAAAGGCATTTTATGCGTCAAAGAGTCGGGCGATCGACGTGATAAAGCTGAACGGTTCGATCGAGATTGCGCCTATTTTGGGGCTTTCCGACGTGATCGTGGATATCGTGGAAACGGGCACGACGTTGAAGGAGAACGACCTGGAAGTGGTGGAAAATATTTTTCCCATCAGCGCGCGTCTGATCGTCAACAAGGCGAGCTTTAAATTCAAAACGACGGAAATCGAGGAGTTGACCGCGAGGGTGAGGGATCTGATCGGTTGAAAAGATAGGTGAAGGATATGATCAAGATATACAGATGCGGCGAAGTGTCGCGAGAAGAAATATTTGCGCGGTTCAGCCCCACGGCAAGCGTAGAGGGCGTTGTGGCGGAGATCATCGCCGAGGTCGTGAAAAATAAGGACGCGGCACTGAAGGCGTACGCGGAAAAATTCGACGGCGTGAAATTGGAAACGTTGGAGGTTTCCAAAGCAGAGATCGAAGGCGCGTACGAAAATGCGAATAAGAATTTTGTGGCGATCCTCGAAGAGGCGGCAGAGAATATTCGTTTGTTTCACAGAAAACAGTTGCGCGACGGATTTGAGATCGAAAAAGAGGACGGCGTTATCGTCGGACAGAAAATCACGGCGATCGAAAAGGTTGGTTTATACGTACCCGGCGGTACGGCGGCGTATCCTTCGACGGTACTGATGGACGCGATTCCCGCTAAGATTGCGGGCTGCCGCGAGATCGTTATGGTCACTCCGCCCGCCAAAGACGGAAACGTTAATCCCGATATTTTGACGGCGGCGAAGGTTGCGGGGGTGGACCGTATTTTTAAGGTCGGCGGCGCGCAGGCGGTGGCGGCGCTTGCTTACGGGACGGAGAGTATTCCGAAAGTGGATAAGATCGTAGGCCCCGGCAACG
>JBGVRF010000007.1:0-13422 GCA_045128175.1 Candidatus Scatosoma sp. | reverse complement strand
GTGGTCAGGATAGCAAGTCGCAAGGCTGGGAGATCTGTTGCCTGCAATTTCTTGGGCGATCTGGTTACGAAGACCGTCATAGTCGCCTTGTTGAGTGTGTTCGATCTTGATGTTTGGATAAATTTCATTGAATTGCGTAATGGTTTTATTCAAAACATCTTGCAGATTCGCGCCCATAGTATGGTAGAAAGTGATCGTTACGTTACTACCGTCGTATGGAGTGATCTCTTCGATAGTGACGTTGTTACCATTGCTGTCGGGACTCGCGCCACCGCAAGACGTTGAAGCGAGGGTGCCTGTTGCAAGCGTAAGCATAGCCACAAGGGTACACAGAAGTTTTTTTGTGTTGTTCATTTGCTTTTACTTCCTTTATTTTAATTTTTTATTTGCTTTATTGATCTTTGTCAGCCCTTGATACCGCTTCTTGAAACACCTTTCATGATATATTTTCTGAGGAAAATAAACACGAGAAATAAGGGAGCGGAAACCATAGCGACTGCTGCCATTTGTACGGGAATATTGGGTCTTGAGGTCGCTTCGTCCGTGAAGGACAATGCGCGCAAACCGTTGGTGATCAAGCGGTGGGCTTCATCGTTCGCAACCAATTTCGGCCAAACGTAGGTGTTCCATGCCCCCATCATTTTCAGAATCGTGATCGAGATCAACGTGGGCAAAGCAAGAGGGATCATAACCTTCCAAAGATATTTCAGATCGGTCGTTCCGTCTACTTTTGCCGCAAGATACAGCTCGTTCGGGATCTGCATAAAATTCTGTTTCAAAAGATAGATATAGAATACGCTGACAAGGAAGGGTACGATCAATACGGTAAAGGTATTCATCCAATCGAAGGCGATTATCGTTTGATAATTGGTTATCGTAAACAATTCACCGGGGATCATCATGGTCGCAAGCAAAAATGCAAACAGGGCGTTTTTACCTTTGAATTCGAGCCGAGCGAATGCGAATGCAGAAAGTACGGTGATGATCAGAGAGAGACCGGTGGAGATAAGACCTACGTATACGGTATTCAAAAACAAGGTGCCGAGATTTGCCGCATTGAATGCTTCCGCATAGTTTCCCCAAACGAAGCGCTGAGGGAAAAGCGTCGGCGGATTGAGTTCGTATTCCGTCATGCTCTTCACGGAGGAGATCAACATCCAGTAAAAGGGGAATAATACGACAAGCGCCATAAAGCCGAGGAAAAGATACAGCATCGCTTGTACGAAGGCTTTTACGAACTTTTGTTGAACGGAGACTTTTCGCATGTCTTTTTCATGCATTGTATTTGTCAAAGAATCAGCCATACGATACCTCCTTAGTAATGTGTTTTCTTTTTGCTCATGTACAGGTTGATCATGGTAACGACAAAAATGATCGCAAACAAGATCAATGCAGCCGCGCTGGCAATACCGTATTTCGTATTGGAGATCGAGTCGTAGATATAACCGACCATGGTGTTGAGCGATCCGGCTTGTCCGGGCGCGCCCATGGTATCGCCGAATATACCGACGATGCTGGTATATTCTTTAAATCCGCCGATAAAGCCGGTAATGATAACGTAGGCAAGCATCGGGGAAAGAAGAGGTACGGTGATCTTCAAAAATACTCTCCAACGGGGAGTGCTGTCGATCTTTGCCGCTTCATAATATTGTTTGTTTACACTCTGCAAACCGCCGAGAAGGATTAAGATCTTGAAAGGTAAGGCATTCCATACGATATAGACCGTCATGACGGCGATATTTGCCGCATAAGAAGAGTTTGCGTTTACCCAGTTAATGGGTTCTATACCGAATATACCGAGGATGCTGTTGATGATACCCGCTGTTTCGATATATTGGTTTTCCGCGCCGAAATTCGTACCGACCATTTGGAACATAGCCATGAATACCATACCGATGGCAATAGTATTGGTTACGTAGGGGAGGAAGAAAATCGTCTGCAAAAGTTTTTGCAAAGGTTTGATCGCGTTCAGACATACGGCGATAAGCAATGCCAAAAGCGTCGAAATGGGAACGGTCAATACGCAAAGCAAAATGGTGTTCTTCAAACAGGTCAAAAAGCGAGGCGCTTTGATAACGCGTTCAAAGTTACCGAAGCCGACTTCAAAAGTTTGTCCGCCGATCGCGCCGAGACTGTCATAGCCTTCCAAGAAAGACATACGGACGGTATTGAAGATAGGCCATACGGTGAAGATAAGCAGAAGAGCGATACAGGGTGCGAGGTATACCCAACCCTTCCATTTATCGAATTTCAGCTTTTTGCAAAGGAAATTGATGAAAAACGCGTCGTGTATCCACTGCACACAGAAGGTCTGCCAAAAGCCCTTCACGAAAACGGTGTGAAAAAAATTACGAATCGCTGTCATCGTTACACCTCGAAACGGATACGTTCTTCCGTTTCAGCGTCGAAGATAAACACCTTGTGCGGCTTGAGATTATATCTGACCGTTGTCGCCGTTACGTCCACTTTGTTGTCTGCGTTGATGATAGAGCGGATCAAGGGATTCAAAGAAGCTGTGTGACGAGAAACGATGCTCACGTCGCGCCCCATGACCTCCACGTTCGACATTTCGCAAACAAACGCGCCGTTTTCGTCGAGCTCGAATCCTTCGGGACGGATCGCCACCGTCACTGCGCGGTCGTTTACGCCCTTGACGTCGAGTACGGCGTCTTCGCCGATGTAGAGCTTGCCGCTTTCTATGCGACCCGAGAATACGTTGATGGGGGGCGTACCGAGGAATTTCGCAACGAAGAGGTTCGTGGGATCGTCATAGATATCCTGCGGTTTACCGACCTGTTGCACAACTCCCAGCTTCATCACGACGATCATATCGGAGATGCTCATCGCCTCTTCCTGATCGTGGGTAACGAATACGGTGGTGATTCCCGTTTCTTTCTGGATTCTTCTGATCTCTTCACGGGTCTGTAAACGGAGACGCGCGTCAAGATTGGAAAGAGGCTCGTCCAAAAGCAGAACGCGGGGCATTTTCACAAGTGCTCGCGCAATGGCGACGCGTTGTTGCTGTCCGCCTGATAATTCGCTTGGCTTTCTGTCCATTAGTTCGTCGATCTGAACCAGTTTTGCAGCCGAATACGCGCGTTCGAGCATCTCTCCTTTGGACATTCTGTCTTTGCCTCTCAAATTCTGCAAGGGGAACAGAATATTCTGCTTTACCGTCATATGCGGATAAAGCGCGTAGTTTTGGAACACGAGCCCGATCCCTCTGTTTTCGGGAGACAGCTCGGTCACGTCCTCGTCGCCGAAGATGATACGTCCCGAGGTGGGCTGTTGCAAACCGCTGATCATGTACAGCGTTGTGCTTTTTCCGCAGCCGGAAGGGCCGAGTAGCCCGACAAGCTTACCGTCCGGGATCGTGAAGCTGAAATTGTTGACCGCTACAACTTCTTCTCCCGATTTTTTGTTGCGGCTGGGAAAGATTTTCGTCAGATTTTGTAATTCTACTTTCATATAACCTCCCTAATGGTCGTATGTTGTTTTTCAAAAATAAGTATATGGAAAACCGATCGCTCGATTTTACTGTTCGATAAGATCGTTCGCAACTTTTTGTGCGGCTACATTCCGTTCCGAGACTTCCGCTTCGGTCCCTTCCTGTTCCGACCGCAACTTATAAGCAAGCATTTCTTCCTGCGTTTCGAAGATCTCCTGGCTTGCAAAATCGACAACTACGGAATCGGAAAGCAGGTCGTGTATAGAGGAGTTCGTTTCCGTTTTCACCATGACGAAGATCTGCAAAAGTTGCAACAAAGCAATGGTGATCACGCCGACGATACCCATTAAGTTGAAATAGATCATTACGATCAGAAGAACGGGGACCATCGTTTCGATGGTATACAGCCCGAGGATAGCGCGTACGAAAAGGACGGGATTGGAGATCCTTACGTGATTGCTGCGCATGACGGCAAGTCCGAAGACCTTTTTTCCCAAGGTTTGTCCATTATGAAAAAATAACGGGATAACGAAATATAATACCAGGTGACTGATCAACAAGCTGAGACTGATGATCGCAAGGGTCAGGTAAAATATGGTGTTGTACACCTGTAAAACGTTTTCGTCTTTGCTCAAAGCCTCCTGGGCTTCGGTGTATTTGTCCTTCTCTTCTTGCGTCAGATTGTTGTAATCTTCTTCCGTGATATCAAAATCGATCCCGTAAGTTTCTTCGTATTGTGTATAATATTCTCCCAGCCGTGCACTGTGTTTGTCGTATCCGAATACGGCGGACAACGCGGCAGCGAGGCCGATCGTGAGCATTACCGTAAGGATCACGTCGAACAGATATGCCGATATTCGTTTCCAGAAATTTGCTTTTTGCAGGCTGAGAGTCATCGGAACGTTCCTTTTCAGCATATTTAAGATCGTGCAAAAACCGCGCGTGGTAAAAAAGCAAACTACGCGATGCATTGACCAGCTGATAATATTATATATATTTATGAATACTTCAAAGCGGAAAGGTTAAAGGGGCGGAGCTTTTATGTAAAAGGTAAGATCGAAGCGAAAAAAACATTGAAAAGTTGCTGTTTACCAAACAGCAGAACGCCCGCGGGCGTTCGTATTTTTCTTAGGCTTTGATTCCCGGTCCTTAAAATGATTATAGGAAACTCGTCGATCCCGACGTGAAACACTTTTGCTAATAGTACAAATATATGGTATCACAAAATTCGACAAAAAGCAAACCTTTTTCGCGAAAAACAGAAAAATTTTCGATAAACGAAAAAATGAAATGCTTTTTTTATATAATCGAAATAATCGATAGCAAAAACACAGGCGGCAAAAAATGGGAAATTCTCTTGACAGAAACTTAAAAAACGTATATAATAATGTGGAAATAAAATAATTTATCGGAGAACGGTGAAAATTATGGATATACAGAACATTTTGTCTAAGTGCGACCATACGTTGCTTGCGCAGACGGCGACGTGGGAACAGATCCGCAATTTATGTGACGAGGGGATACGTTATGCTACGGCTTCGGTCTGTATTCCGCCCAGTTATGTGGCGCAGGCGAAAAACTATGTCGGCGATAAACTGAAGATCTGTACGGTGATCGGATTTCCGAACGGATACAATACCACGGCGGTAAAGGTTTTTGAAACGGAGGACGCAATCGAAAACGGGGCGGACGAGATCGATATGGTTATCAATATCGGTATGCTTCGTCAAGGTTTGGACGAGGCGGTCGGTGAGGAGATCCGCGCGATCAAAGCAGCTTGCGGCGATAAAATTTTAAAAGTCATCATCGAGACCTGCCTTTTGACGGAGGACGAGAAGATCCGTATGTGCAAGATCGTGACGGAAGCGGGCGCGGACTACATCAAAACGTCAACGGGTTTCTCAAAGGCGGGCGCCACGCTCGAGGACGTGCGTCTGATGCGCGCCAACGTGGGTGAAAAGGTATTGGTCAAAGCCGCAGGCGGTATTTCCGGTTTGGAAGACGCGCAAAATTTCCTGGATAACGGAGCAGCTCGTTTGGGTACCAGTCGCGTCGTCAAAGCTGTGCAGGGCGCCGAAGGCAAAGGTTATTGATACGGATAAACACATTATTTAAACGATAAGGAGATATAATTATGTCTGTTCCTACCCCTCATATTTCCGCAAAATACGGTGATTTCGCAAAAACCGTGCTGATGCCGGGCGACCCTTTGCGCGCGGAATATATTGCAAAAACGTATTTGGAGAACGCAGTGCTGGTTAACGACGTACGCGGTGTACACGGTTATACGGGCTATTATAAAGGAAAGCGCGTTTCGGTCATGGCGTCCGGAATGGGTCAGCCTTCCATCGGGATCTATTCGTACGAGCTGTACAATTTTTACGGTGTGGAAACGATCATTCGCGTCGGTTCCTGCGGCTCGTTTTCCCCCGAGCTCCACGCCCGTGATATTATCGTGGCGATGGGTGCTTGTACGAACGGCAATTACGCTTCGCAATACAATCTGCCCGGTACGTTCTGTCCGATCGCAAATTTCGATCTCGTACGCCGCGCCGCAGAGGAATGTGAGAAGGTAGGCGTGAATTATCGTGTGGGAAACATTTTGTCCTCGGATATGTTTTACGACGACGCGAATTCAGGAATGCAATGGGCAAAGATGGGGGTTCTCGGCGTGGAAATGGAATCTGCCGCACTCTATTGTAACGCCGCGCGCGCAGGTAAAAAGGCGCTGTGTATCTGTACCGTCAGCGATTCTTTCGTGTATCCCGAAGAAAATACGACGGCGGAAGAAAGACAGACTTCGTTTACCAAAATGATGGAGATCGCCTTGCAGCTGGCGGAGTAAACGGAAAATATCAAAGTAAAGGAGCACGCCATGTCAAAACGAGTGTTTTTGATCGTTCTGGACAGCGTCGGTATCGGCGCGATGCCGGACGCCTGCGAATGGGGAGATGAGGGAAGCAATACCCTCGGTTCCATTCGCAATCATCCTGCTTTTTATTGCCCCAATCTTACGGAAATGGGGCTTTTTAGCATAGACGGGATCGACGAAAAAAATACGTCGTCTCATACCTGCTATGCCCGAATGACGGAATCGTCCAAAGGAAAAGACACGACGATCGGGCATTGGGAGATCGCAGGGATATATTCTCCGCGACCGCTTCCTACCTATCCGAAAGGTTTTCCGAAAGCGCTTATCGATGAATTTGAAAAGCTGACGGGACGGGGCGTTTTGTGTAACCGTCCGTATTCGGGAACGGAAGTCATCAAGGATTTCGGTGAAGAGCATCTTCGTACGGGTAAGCTGATCGTTTACACCTCTGCGGACAGCGTTTTTCAGATCGCCGCGCACGAGGACCTGGTTCCGGTGGAAGAATTGTATCGATATTGCGAGCAGGCGAGAGGACTGTTAAAGGGCGAACACGGCGTTGGGCGGGTGATCGCTCGTCCGTTTACGGGAAAATATCCTTTCGCGCGTACCTCCCGCCGTCACGACTATTCGTTGACGCCGCCGTCGGAAACCGTGCCCTCGATCCTGAAAGAAAAGGGCTTTGACGTGATTTCGGTTGGGAAGATATACGATATTTTCGCCGGGCAAGGCTTTACCGAAAGTCATCTCACCGTCAACAATATGGACGGTATGGACAAAACTTTAGACGTTGTCAAGCGCGATTTTAACGGTTTGTGCTTTGTCAATCTCGTCGATTTCGATATGGTATACGGACACCGCAACGACGTGGAGGGGTATGCGCGCGCCATGACGGAGTTTGACGTTCGTCTAGGTGAGCTGTTGCCCCTGCTGCGTGACGACGATCTGTTGATCATCACGGCGGATCACGGTTGTGATCCCGCAACGCCGTCTACCGACCATTCCCGCGAATATACGCCCATGCTCGCTTATGGAAAAAAGCTGAAGAAGGGAGTGAACCTCGGCACAAGGGACAGCTTTGCCGATATCGGCGCGACGGTGCTCGATTGGTTTGGAGTGTCCGCAGACGGTATTTTCGGGAACAGCTTTTTAAAGGAGATCGTTCATGAATGACCTTGAATTGATGCAACGCGCCGTAGAAGCGCGGAAAATGTCCTACGCGCCCTATTCGGGTTTTCACGTCGGCGCAGCGTTGCTCGGGAAAAGCGGCAAAGTATATACGGGTTGCAACGTAGAAAACGCGGCGTATACGCCTACCAACTGCGCGGAAAGAACGGCGCTGTTCAAGGCGGTCAGCGAGGGCGAACGGGAATTTACCTCGATCGCGATCGTAGGTGGAAAAGGAGAACAGCTCGCCGAGCTCTGTGCGCCCTGCGGCGTTTGCCGTCAGGCGTTGGCGGAATTTTGTGACGGCGATTTTCGTATCCTGTTGGGCACGCCCGAAAAATTCCGCATATGCACGCTTGCGGAGCTGTTACCGTATTCGTTTGGGAAAAACGATTTAAAGTGAGATACGAAACATGAGAATGTACGATATAATTCAAAAGAAACGAAACGGTGGAGCTTTAAGCGAAACGGAGATTAAATGGTTTATCGAATGCTACGTCGCGGGCGAGATTCCCGATTATCAAGTAGCGGCGCTGTGTATGGCGATCTATTTTCAAGGCATGGATCTCGAAGAGACGACGGCGTTGACGTTTGCCGTGCGGGATTCGGGCGAGCGGTTGGATTTTTCTGATATCGGGGGCTTGCGCGTGGACAAACATTCCACGGGCGGTGTGGGCGATAAAACGAGTCTCGTCGTGGCACCGATCGTGGCGAGTCTGGGCGTAAAAGTTGCGAAGATGAGCGGTCGGGGGCTGGGTCATACGGGCGGCACGATCGATAAGCTGGAAGCGATCCCCGGTTTTCGTACCGATCTTCCCGTAAAAGAGTTTAAAAAAATCGTTAACGAAGTGGGTATTGCCATCGTCGGGCAAAACAAAGCGTTGGCACCCGCAGATAAGCTGTTGTATGCGCTTCGCGACGTAACGGCGACGGTGGACAGTCTGCCGCTGATCGTATCTAGCATCATGGGCAAGAAATTGGCGGCGGATGACGATTGTATCGTTCTGGACGTAAAGACGGGCAGCGGTTCGTTTATGAAAACGGCAGAGGCGAGCCGAGAGCTTGCCGAATGGATGGTCGAGATCGGCAAACGCGCCGGAAAAAAGATGCGCGCGTTGATCACGGATATGGACAGACCGTTGGGCTATGCGATCGGCAATACGTTAGAGGTCGTCGAGGCAATTTACACGCTTCAGGGAAGAGGTCCCGAAGATCTTACCGAACTTTGTGTTGCGTTGGCTGCGCATATCCTGGAGCTTGCCGAAAAGGGCAGTTATGCGGAATGTGAAGGCATGGTGCGTAAAGCGATCGCAAACGGCGAAGGGCTGAAAACGTTCACGCGTATGGTGGATGCGCAGGGCGGCGACGGCGATTGGATCCTGCATCCCGAAAAATTTCCCGAGGCGGCGTTCTCACACGTGGTCACGGCGCGGGAGAGCGGCTATATTACGGGCGTAGATACGGAAAGTTACGGCGTAGCAAGCTTGCTTCTCGGCGCGGGGCGCAATACGATGGCGGATAAGATCGACGCGGCGGCGGGGATATGCCTGAAAGCGAAAACGGGCGATCACGTCAACGTCGGCGATCCGATCGCGATTTTGTATTCGGAAAGAGAAGAAAGCTTCGCGACGGCGGAAGAGCGTTTGCTTGCCGCGACCCGCATTGAAGCAAACAAACCAAAAGAACAACCTCTTATCCTTGATATCGTTGAATAAAAAGAAAGCGTCGGAGTTCGGTGTAGAACTCCGACGTATTTTATCGTTCGAGCTTTCGTTTTATGGAGAATATTTCATGCTTACGATAAAAGAATTTGAAAAGCGGACGTTCGAGATCGGCATCGGAAAGTAAGGAACGTAAAGTTCCTCTTTTAAAAGCGAACAAGATCTTTTCGTTGAGAATGTTTTTCAAATCGTTCAAAGCTTCTTGCGTCGTTTGCGGGTGCCAGTGCGTTCCCGTGTTTTTTGTAGCAGTCGGGAATACTTCCAAAACAAATTCGCCGCAGTCGTCGTATAGCAAAAGGGAGATCCCGCTTTCTCCGTTTAATTGTACGCATTCTTCGTTTTCTTCTCCGACAAAACTTTTTTGCCAAGGGTAGGAAGGAAAAAGAATTTTTACCTTACGAAAAATATATTCCAAGCGTGAGATCTGTTCACCGTATTCCACGCTTTGCGCAAACATCTCCAATTGATCGCGAAGGGAGGCGTAAAAATTCAGCTTCTCGTAAAATACGTTCCATTTTCTGTGAAATTCCTTTAAAGTCAATCCGTCAAATCTTGCCGATACGAACTTGAAGAGCGTTTGCATTTTGGTCGGTTCGACATCGATATCAACGTAATAGGGCGGGATATAATAGATCGAATCCGTTTTTTTCTGATCGTCGAACGGTTCATATGAGGCGCGACATTGCTTTTCCAATTCGGGAGAAAATTCAGTTAAGCCCTTTAGAAGCTTTTCGTATTCGATCTCTCTGCAAAGCAGTCTCATGTTTTTTGCTCCGGTATTTTGATAAAGATATTATAACGAAAAACGTTAGAAAAGTCAATCCTTTTAATGCACATCGCCGCAACGGTTTGCGTATAGTATAGCATGAGAATTATCGGTTATGACAGACAAGCGGCGGTCGAATACGCGCGGAAATGGGCGTTTTCGCGCAATCCCGCTTATTATAATTTTAACGGTATCGGCGGCGATTGCACTAATTTTGCTTCGCAGTGCCTGTTCGCGGGATGTAGGGTGATGAATTTTACCCCCGACATCGGTTGGTTCTATCGCTCGTCGAACGACCGTTCGGCAGCATGGACGGGCGTGGAATACTTTTACCGTTTTCTGACAGGGAACGAGGACGCGGCGGGCGGCGGAGGGATCGGCAACGGCGCGGGACCGTTTGCGGCAGAGGTGGATCTTTCTCGTTTGGAGATCGGTGATTTCGTGCAATTCGGCAGAGAAACGGGAGATTTTTACCATACGCCTGTCGTGGTCGGTTTTTCGGGCAGAATGCCGTTGCTCGCCGCACATTCGTACGACGTTTACAATCGCCCTTTAAGCTCGTACAGCTTCGAGCGGATCCGCTGTCTGCATATTCTCGGCGTAAGGAAAGAATAATTTTTCAGGGAAAGGATAATTCGTACGCTTGCTTTTTACAGGGCATGATGTTATAATAAAAGCAACGAAAATGTACGGGGCGCATAAAGGTGTCTGAAAAGCTGTTTGATTGTATAGAGAATATTCTTATAAAAGTAGCAAAAAAGAGTGAGTGGACAGATCTCTGCGTTTGAATACGGACACGGTTGCGTTTTCCGGAACGAAGGAAGCCCCGATGCTGTTGGTATTACAGCTTTTTTATGTTTATTCATTTTGCGGAATAAGACGGAGGAGATCCTAAGAGAATACCGTATATAAATACAATATATAATAATAAATAACAGGCAAGCCAAAGGAGAGAAACTTGCCTGTTATTTTAAGAGAAATTATTTTATGTATGAATGTATGATTCTTTTGAAACTTATTCGTCGAACTTATTTTCCAAGAGACGTTTGATGCCGTACGTCTGACGGTAGATCATATACGTCGTGATGTTGGGTGCGGTAAAATCCTTCAGCGTAACTTCTTCCAAAATGCCGCTGTCAAGCTTGTCTTTCACTAACTTATAGGGCAGGAAAGAATATCCTTGTCCGTTTTCAAGATAAGGCAATAATTTGGACGAATTGTCGACTTCCAAACGAAAAATATGGTTTTTCGGGAAAAGGGAACGGATAAACACGCCCGCTTCGCTAAGATTGAAGTCACACATGAGATAGGGGAGCTTCGCCAGCTGTTCTTTCGTCACCCCGTCGGGGTAAGCGTTCATTCCTTTCTGACAAACAAGCGTAACGCGATCGACGTCGTATGCCTCGCATTCGTAGCCCAGCCGTTTTAAAGGGATAGCCGAAAATACGACGTCCAGCATGTTATCCTGCAACTGCTGGATAAGATCGAGTGAATGTCCCAACATCACCTTGACGGAGGTGACGGAATTGTCTTTGAGACAGTTATCTATTAACTGCTTTACGGACACTTCGTAAGAAGCGTTGATCGCGCCGATGGAAAATTTGCGGCTGTGGCTGGAAATGGCATTCATCTCCTCCATGGAGGTTGCCTGCAATTCGAGAATACGCTCGGCGTAGCGCAGGAAAATTTCTCCCGCCTCCGTCAGCGCGACCGTTTTCGACCCGCGGGAAAACAACCGTTTTCCTACTTCTTTTTCCAGCTCGCTGATACGGTTCGTGACCGTCGATTGCGCGATAAAAAGTTGCTCGGCGGCCAGCGTAAAGTTCTTTACTTTTGCCAAAAATATAAATGTTTTGAGTTCTTCTGTATTCATTAAAAAAAACGATTATCCTTATCGATTTTATCTATTGTATTGATTATAACACCAATGCCGAGAAAATGCAACTAAAAATAGGGTAAATGTGTAAAAAAAAGTGAAAAAAATTATTTTTGGTTCGAGGAAGGCTTGCGAGGGTTGACAAAAGCGGCGGAAAGGGGTATACTTAAAGGCGAAAAGGAGTATGATTTATGCAAACGGGTCAGATCACGGAAAACGTAAAAAGAATAAAAGCAGAGCTCTCGGTCGGTAATCGGTACGGAGAAAAGGTGTTGCTTGTCGCGGCGACGAAGATGCAGTCGGCAGATGCGATCAACGAGGCGATCGCGGCAGGCGTGGACGCAGTTGCGGAAAACAAACCGCAGGAATTCCGCGATAAAAACGAATTGCTTTCGCCTTGTCCAAGGCATTTTATTGGACATTTGCAGACGAATAAGATCAAATATTTGATCGGAAAGATCGAGCTGTACCATTCCTGCGATCGGGACGAACTGGTAACCGAGCTTGCACGGCAATCGGTAAGCAAAGGCCTTGTTTCGGACGTTTTGATGCAGGTGAATATTGGCGACGAAGAGAGTAAGGGGGGGTATGCGTACGACGATGCGCAGGAGGCGTTTAAACGGCTTTTAAACACGCAAGGGCTTCGCGTTCGGGGATTTATGGCGATGCTGCCCGACGTGGATGACGAAGCGGTTTTGCGTACTTTAACGCGGAAAATGCGAACATTGTTCGATTGGGCAAAAACACAGGCGGAGGGCATAGATTATCTTTCCATGGGCATGAGCGGGGATTATAAGCTGTGTGTCGAAGAAGGTAGCAACGTCGTTCGCGTAGGCTCGACTATTTTCGGGCATAGAGAATATGGAACAAAATAACCAATTTGAAAATATAAACGTATCCGCGGAAGCCGGGGCAAAAAAACGCGGCAGAGCGAAGCGGTTGCTGATCGCGTTGCTTACGCTGTTGTTTTTTGTAGGCGGTGCGTTGGGCGTATTGCAACTTGGCGCGGTATATGCAGAGAGATCGTGGATACATTGGAGACCCGATTATGCGAAAGTCGACCTCCTGCCTATTCTGGATAAAACGGAGTTGACGGAGGAGAATTATCAAACGATTTACCGTCAGACGGGGCTCACGCGGCTCGGCGTAGACGGTTTGCTCGAAAAAAGCGGCAAAGACCGTATCCTTGCGATGCAGGAATATTATTTTAAAGATCACGAATTGATCATAAATAATTTCAACCCTTTTACCTATTCGGAAAAGATCGATGACAGGGCGCCGATGGCGATCCTGGAGGACGGCGACGTTCTCGTTACGGCTTCCACCCGCGTGTCGTGGTGGCGGTACGGTCATGCGGCGATCGTCGTGGATGGGGTAAACGGTATCATAGCGGAGTCGATCGCGCCCGGTTCGGTCAGCGACACGGATTCTGCGGATACGTTTGCAAATCTTGCCAATTTTATGATCCTGCGTCCCAAAGCGAATGCGGCAACGAAAGCGGAAGTAACTCGCTACGTTCGGGAAAACCTGTTGGGGCTACCCTATCGGATGACGACGGGGATCTTTACGGAAAAA
>JBGVRF010000006.1:0-29807 GCA_045128175.1 Candidatus Scatosoma sp. | reverse complement strand
CAGGTCGTTACAGCTCTCGAAAGCGGACGAATCTATCTTTTGCAAAGTAGAAGGCAATTCGATTTTCTTTAGAGCCGTCCCCCTAAACGCGCATTCGCCTATTTCGATCACCCCTTCGGGAATCGTTATCGTTTCCAACTGTATGCATGACGAAAAAGCATAAGCGGGAATATTTTTCAAATCGCGAGGCAACTCAACCGTTTTTAAATATTTGCACCCATTGAACACACCTTGATTTAGCAGTATCCCGTCCGGGATCGTAACGGAAACAATGTTCGATAGAAAAAAAGCGTCGTCTGCAATAAATTTGATTTCCGACGGGATCTCTATAACTTCGTTGGGCTCCCCTTTATAAGTAAGAAGGGCTCCACTGTTTATAACAAACCCCTCCGGCTGTTTTTCCATCCAAGCCGTTCCGTCTAAAATACTTCCATGTATCGATTGCACGGTGTCGGGAAAATCGATCTCGGCAAGGCTGGAACAATCACGAAATGCGCTACTTCTTATCTCTCTAAGTCCCGGGTGAAGAATTACTTTTTCCAGTTTACTACATCCTCCAAAAGAATTCGATCCGATCATTTTTACGTTTTCAGGAATTTCGATCTCCGTAAGTTCCGTATAAGCTGTAAATGCGAGCGCTCCGATTTCTTCAAGGAGTGTCGGAAATCTTATGCCGGTCGTCTTTGTATTCGGCTCAAATCCCAACACCCCACCGCTATTCGTCTGAACCGAAAATACCCCAACTTTTTTTACCGGTAATCCCAAATAATAATCGGGGATCACGATAGTACCTGCTAAATCTGCCGTTCCTCGCGACACCTCATAGCCGCTTCCGTCGTCGAGAAGGGTATAGGAAAGATTTTCCGTTGGAAGCAAAATTTTTTCGGGTTCTTCGTAGTTTTCCGAGGATTCCGGTTCGATCGTACAGATAAACTTTGTCCATTCGGAATCCTCAAAATATTCGCCATCCCCTTCGGCAAGCACTTCGATCTCATACGTATTTCCCGCAGCAAGCAAAGATAAATCGTATCGGCTTTCTTTAGTTTCGTATTCTTTATATTCGTAGCTTACCACGTAACCCGTTGCATTTTCCACTTCATCCCATACCAAAACGTTATCCTCCATACGTAAATTGCAGGGAGCCGAAAGCTTTTCCGACGACATTTGCGTACAAGCGCAAAAAAGGCAACCGCACGTTAAAATAAACAAAAAAACGCAAATTTTTAATCGTTTCATATAATACCTCTTTATCGTTTAAAAAAGAGAAATAAAAGCGGATATAAACAATTCAGCCAAAACATCCTCGTCGTACTCTTGATAACCATCGCCATAAATTAACTCTAACGTATCTTCCAATATAACCTCTAAGCCCCCTTCTGTTTCCACAAAAGGATCCTCTACCCAAATGTAAGGGTACCGTACCACGTTAGAATAACACGGTTCATTAGGCAAATTTTTTGGTATATCCAACAAAACATTATAAAATTCAGATTTAAAATACCATATCCCCATTGAGTAAAAATATCGATTATCCATTAAATGCAACATTTTTGTATAATCAATATAAGTATACATAGCATTAATATTAGTATTATTGCTATCGTTATTGAGAATATCAATATACACAGTCCCGTCGGCATGAGCAATGAGATAAACGTCTTTGTTATCCAAAACATCTATCATTTCTTGACAGTGGACGCGCATCTCGGCTTTACAATTTTCATTGTATGATGTCATCTGCGTATTTGCTTCTTCGACCGCCCGCCACATTGCAATATAATAATCCATATAACCGTATATCTGCGTATCGTCGTCAAAATAATTCAAATTAAAATCCAACGGATCCAAACCAGACTGTTCTACCACGTCTGTTTTATATCTTTCCCATAACGTTCTATACAGACTTTCTTCATAATCCTTTTCTTTTTCCGTATCACAACCATAATACATATGGAAAAGCAATCTTCGCAGAGTCGGTGCCGAAAAATACAGATCCAAAGAATTGTAATTTGTTGCACTGTCAATTCCGATAAACCTACCGTCAAGCAACAGCGTAGTATCATCACGAAGAACACCTGTTTCGCTCAACATACTCCTTACGCAATTTTTAATATAACGGCTATACTTATCTACGTTGCAAGCCATGAAAACATCGGCATATTCCGAATCGCTGAAATCTACTACATAGGGACTGATAAACATAACTTTACAGCCTTGCGCTTTTAAACACGCAAACAGGTTTTCCAACACATACGGATCGGGTTTCATCGTTTTTATTTCGATGATCACAATGTTATCAAGCGATTCGTTGAATCCCCAAAAATATCCCGTATATACCATATGAGCCAGTTCCTGAGCGGTCAACAGAGGACAAGTATCGTATACGATGTCTACACCGACATACGAGTCTAACGAATCCTTGAAGCTGGGATCCGAATCACTGAAATAATAAACCGTACTTATCCCTTCAAGATAATCGGGCGAAAGCGCGGACGCCTGTTTTTTGTTAACGCTGACAAAGGGCGCAAAAGCCGCGAAAAGCATAACGAACGCCATCACGATCGTCATAAAAAGGTTTCTTGTTTTTTTCATATAAATACCTCCGATTTTTATTTGATATATTGGATTTTTGTTTACTGTAAGAAACAAAAAAGTGGCGAAATAAGATATCGCTTTACGTTACGAAAGCAAAAAATCTCATTGCAACCACCTCCTTGAAATTTTTTCTGTTTTTGTTTCCCGATCCTGTTTTTGTCCTATACCCATTTCCCCGTATACGTATTGCTTACATCATCGATATTTTTGATAAACATATAATATCACATTCGATTATCAAATGTCAAGCATTCGACGGAAACATTTCCAAATTTTTCCGAATATTTATACGGCCAAAAAAAACAGAGAGGTCATCATAGCCTCTCTGCGTTTTCGTTTATCCGATCAAAACGGTAAATGCGGTTCTGGCGGGGTTGCCATACTCGTCCTCCGCTTCCGCAAGCAAAAGATATTCGCCTTTTTTACTCGCGAAAAATTTATTACCTGCCATCGTGACTTTTTTCCACTAAACATATTCCAGCTGCACAGAAAAGATCTTTACTTCGACAAACGCAAGCGGAAGCGAGCCTGCATAATTATTCAGCTCCAGTTTTAAAAACAGATCCAAGGAAAGAATCGACTTTTCCTTCTGTACCCCGATTTGCAGATACGCCGCAGGAGGAGGAAAAAATACACACCGCCATAAACAGAACTGACAACAGCCCTACAATACGTTTTTGCATCTCCTTTCCTCCTTGGCTTGAGCGTATGCTCATTATACTATACTTTTTTCCGTTTGTACATATAGAATTTTGAAATTACTACAAGTATTTTTATCCAAGCGCGACGTCAAACACCATCATCAGAACGAAACCGAGCATCATACCCCACGCGCCCGTTTTTCGATCCTCGTGGATATCGGGTAATAAATCTTCCGAGACAACGTAGATCATCGCTCCCGCAGCAAACGACAAGAGCCACGGTTGCAACGTCTGCAACACTGCAAGGAAAAAACCGATCACCGAAAATACAGGTTCGACGATCCCGCTGGCAACGCCGTAGAAAAATGCTTTTTTATTGCTCCTTAACCCATTCCGCATGGGCAAAGCGACTGCAGCACCCTCGGGGAAGTTTTGTATTCCTATCCCGATCGCAAGGCCTAACGCCGTCGTATACCCGGCAAGCGTACCCGACATCGCCGCCGCGCCGAACGCAAACCCAACCGCCAATCCTTCGGGAATATTATGCAAGGTAACGGCAAGGAAAAGCCGACCCGATTTTTTTGAAGTTTCGTCCGTGAACGAATACCTGCCCCCTTCGTTTTTTAAAATCAGAGTGATTTTTTCCAACAAGGCCAACAGCGCACCACCGAGTAAAAATCCGATTGCCACAGGCAAAAACGCCGTTTTTCCAAAATCCTTCTCCGCCTGTTCAAGAGCCGGCAACAACAGCGACCACATGGACGCAGCCAGCATGATCCCTGAGGCTATTCCCAAAAAAGCTGTGTTCAATTTTGACGAAACGTCCTTCTTAAAACAAAAAACCAACGACGCACCCAGCACAGTCATTAAAAAAGTAAAAGCGATCCCCAAAACGATCATCCAAGTATACACGTTTCCCCTCCCGTACTTCTTATGAATCGTGACAGCAATAACAGGCTGCCTGTTACAGTATATGCGCAAAAACGAAAAAAAGGGAAAATCGGAGTTTTCCGAAAGAACACTCCGATTTCCCTATCCTTTTTTGATGTGTGAACTTGATTTGCCGTCAACCGACTCCATTATGTAGCGGGCGTTTCCTCGCTATCTGTGCCGACAGAAGGCGTAGGCACAAGCAAGGTTGCCGATTCTCCTGCGATAACCGTAGGGAGTTTACCATCCCATTTCGCAAGGTATTCGAGATATTTCAAGTAATCGGTAATCAGCTGTACTTCCTCTACGGATTTACCCTCGAAATCGATTACATACTCGATACTCGTTGCGCCGTCCTCGTCCTCGATCAGCTTTTCCATGATCTTAAAGCCGAGTGCACGCGCCACTTCTATTGACTTTAATTGAATCGCCTGCGCCTCAGCTCGCGCGACCTCGATCTGCGCTTGCGCGTCCGCCTTTGCCGCCTCGATCTTTGCTTGCGCCGCAAGTTTTGCAACTTCAAGCTCTTTCTCCGCGTTTACGATTGCCGTATCTTTTTCATACTGTGCCTTGAGTTTTTCTTGCTCTGCGATCATCTTATCTTCGACCGTTTTTTCAAACGCGTCGGAAAAATCGATGTTCGTCAGCACGACTGCAACGATATTCACACAATATTCTTCGTCTACCGCACCCTTGATCACCTCCTCCACCTGCGGAGAAATGGTAGCGCGGGTCTCGATAATATTCATAGCCGAATAGGACGACAGAGTTGCTTTCGCCTTTTCCGTCGCGATGCTTTCGATTCGATTTTCCAACACCGATATCATACCGTACTGATTGGCAATGTTGATCGCCTTGCCCGTATCGATTTTATACTGTACCGTCATCGCAATGTCCATCGTTTGCGCATCTTTCGAATACGCTTGCGCGGTGATCTCCAAATTCTGCACTTTCGCATCGTATATTTCATACTGTTCCGTCAGCCAAAAATCGAAATACGTACCTGCTTCGCGCACCTTCTGCGCTTTACCCAGATGCTTTACGACTGCGACTTCCCCTGATTCCACGGTATGGAAGCTGAAGGGCACAAAGATAAACAGCAACGCAAACACGGCACTGATAAGCGTCGCAAATAATCCTCTCTGCTTTTTTTTCTTTGTAAACGATTGTACGCCGAATACAAATGTCGCTGCCGCACCAACAAAAAGCAGTATACCTAAAATGAAACCTATTGACATTCTTCCTGTCTCTCCCTATGTATTTTTGACTTCGGTTTTACCTATTGTCGTCATAATTATATCAAAATGATTTCATTTTGTCAATCAAAAATGGAATTATTTTACAAAATATTTTTTATAATATTTTTTTTATGACAAATATTCGTGGTAGCTGTTATTACTTTCCCCGTAAAGCCTGATTCCTTGACGATAGAAAACCTCTTCCACAATATTGTCAAAAGCGTAATCAATAAATCCAATCACAGTCAAAGATCGATCACTAACGACAATCTGATCGAGCCGAACGGTTTTCTTTTCACCCGTATACGCCAAAACAATCAACTCACCCTCGACGGTAAATGCATACGTATATTCACCGTTAGAACCAAAACGATCACAACCGCCGATTGAGCGCAATGTGTCGGAGAGTGCTTCTTCTTCATATAAAGCCACGCATTGCCTGCCTATCGCATTCTTCTCCACGTTCTGCACGTTTCTTTGTATGAAAACGAGCATTTTATCTACACAAGCGTAGTCGGCGATTCGATATACGTTTTTATCCTCCAACAAAGAAGGTATCTCTACAATACCGTATTCATTTACCTTTGCCCCCGATTTAACACGCAATACGACTACGCCGTTAGAATCCGTCACGTATTCGATCCCATTGCTACTTGTTTTGTAACCGTTGTAACCGAAAGCTACGCCTTTCGAAGCCTCGTTCCAACCGTCCGCGTAAGCCGTCGTTGTTTCACTGTCGCCAAGACGAATATAATCTCCGCCGATACGTTGACCAACGTAATCTATCCCCGCAGGAACATATACGTTGTTTGCCTGTGAAGCACCGCACGAAACAAACGCCTCCGATTCGATACGCGTCACGCCCATATTGATCCGAACGCTGTCTACAAGCGATCCCGATACGCCGCTTTCCATATATCCACGTCCAGAAAGCAATTGCGTTCCGACCGTCTTGACCCTGACGCCGAGCACGGAGCCGTCTATCTTCACTTCATTTTGGGCTTCCGCATATACGGCCGTCGCGGTTTCCTCTGCCGACCGCACATAATATACGCCTTCGCGTTCCAGCAATGCAAGCGCATTGTCGTAAATTACCCGAACGGTCGCCCCACTCTCGGCGTCCTTTGTCGGAAACAAATCTATCAAATCTCGCGAAACGCCCTTTTCGAACACTAAACGCGTCGTAAATTTATCGCTGTTTTTCGCCGTCAAAGCATTCTCGCCTATGAACACCAATGTTTTTGGAATAAAGACTAATTCCAAAGGATTTCCGAAAAATGCTTCTTTTTCCAATATTTTCAAGCTTTCGCTCTGCGATAACCATACCGTTTCAAACCCGCAGCCGGCAAAGGCACCGTATTCGATCTTTTCCACCGTTTCGGGAAGATCGATCTCCTTTAATTTAATGTTCCCCGAAAAAGCATTCGGAGCGACGGATCTTAACGCATTTCCTTCTTCAAAAACAACCTTTTCCAATTTTGAAAGACTGAATGCGCTATCTCCCAATCTGTTTACCTTTTTCGGAATGGTGATCTCCGTAAGTTGCGTCTCAGAAAATACGTATTCACCGATATATTCCAGCTGCGAGTTTTCTTCAAAAACGACTTCTTTTAAGTGGGACAAACGATTGCTACCGTTCCCGAGTTTTACAAGACGTTTGACTGATGCGGGTACAACCAGTTTTTCAATGCTTATCTCGGATACAGAAGCTTGCGAAACCGTATCTACCGAAACCTCCGTTACTTTTTTATCGAAATATTCTTCGGGAATAATCAATTCGTTTCCTTCTATGTAGTTGATCTTTGTGAGAGTCAGCCCGTCTTCGTTGACAGAAAATTCAAACTGCTTCAAGGTATCCTTATTTTGTTCTCTGTTACGGACGATTTCTGTTGAGAGGAACCACAACCCTACAGACACGATCGCAATCACAATCGGAAGAAGAATGATCGCCACTTTTCGGACGTTTTTCATCAAAGCCCTCCTATCTCCGTAAACATATTATCGATCTCCGTATCGAAATAGGCGCTGCCCGGCTCCGCAGGACCGCTAATACTTACCATACCGCCGCTTGCGTTACGGTAGAAGCCTTTACAACCCTGTATCAGCCCCTTGTTGAGTATAGAAACAATGTAATTTTCCGCCGTCAGCGTCCGACCGAACACCGTACAATCGATGATCGCTCCTTGGTTCTCTTTACAGATCGCGCCCGTGGTATCGGAAAAAATTGCACCGTCAACGATCAAACCGCTCAACACGCCCGTCTCACCGAGATTGGCGATCAACGGTATACACGATGCATCCATATTTTTCAACGTGATCTTATATCCATAGGGATTGACGATCGAACCGTGAAAATCAGCCTCGTCGAAAAGAACGCCTTTGATAATACGGTTTACCGCTACATATCCAGTGCAATCGATCTCGATATCGCTCATTAAAATGTATTTTCCCAAATTGTTATTCAGATCCTGCGCGCTTAAAACAGGAGTATACCCGTCGTATGCCTTAGGCAAAACAACTACCTGAATTTCGCATTTTCCATAGGTGATATATGTGCCGTTACCCGTATTCTCCGCATTCAGCTCTAAGGCTACTTCATATACGCCTGCCTTTTTACAAACGAGTTTGTTACCCGTAATATACGCGTCGGAAGCAGCAGCGTCCCTTCTGACTCTGACGACTGCTTCGTCGCTACGCGACGCTGTAACAAGCTTGATCTCCTCTTCACTCACCGTATACGGCTGATTTCCAGAAAAGATATCGCCGAGCGCATCGGAAAGATCGTACGCTTCTCCTTCGCCGATAACGGCTGTTCGGTAATAAACGCTACCTAAAATGGTTTCTCCGTTGCCCTTCGCAAGGGTGCAGACGGGCGCGTACAGAACCAACGCTACCAGCATTATGATCGAAGGGATCGCAATGCGAAGTTTTTTACCCGATTGCGTCAATGCGTAGACCGCAAAGCAAAGCGCGGAAGCCAACGCCAGAATGACTGTCAGAAGCACGCAGGTCAGATCGTACAACATAAAAGACGTAGAAGCGAACTGCGAAACGCCATTCGAAAAGAATGTCGTCGCCGTCCATGCCAAAAACGTATTCTGCGGCATTTTTCCCGTATAAACGCCGTTAAAAGTATAATACAAAACGTTACATTCGTGCGAAGCCACGTCCGAAAGTTGGATCAGCGCCAGGATAACGAGTATGTAAACCAACCACACAACGACGCCCGAAACGGTGTTGCCCATTGCATTCATTAGGCCTTTCAACGCGTAAACGGCACTGACAACAAATACAACGAGGACGGTGGTAGTGAACGGCAACAGCCAATACTCCGCGCCCTTGCCGACCGCTGAAAAGCACAAAAAAGACGCGTCGGCAAGTTCGCGGGAAACGCCGTATTTGTCCAATACCACAGCGTCCACCGCCGTCGTTTCCACGAGTAACAGAGAACAGAACGCGAAACAGATCACGGCGGCCTCCGCCACCCGAACAAACGCAAGTTTGATCTTATCCATCGACGAAAGGTCGGTGATATAATTTTTTCGCAAAATTTTCGACACAAGATACGTCACCGTCGTTACAAACACGAACGCGAGCGTGATCCGCGACGTAATCTCCATAACGAGCATAGGCATCTTAACGCTGTCGAAAACGGAAAATTGCGCCAAAAAGAAAAAGACAAAACCAATCGCAGTCGCAACAATCGACGCCACTGCAAGGGGAAGCTTCAATTTTGACAGATCCCGCAAAACAAAACGCTTTATCATATTTTATATCCCTCCTTGACCGATAGGCCGCAACGAGGTTTTGCGAAGAAAGAACTCGCTCAAGCTCTCTCCGTTCGCACGAATCTCCTCCGCGTCGTACACCTCCGAAAGTTTGCCTTTATCCAAAAGCACGATTTTTGAAAATACTGCGTCCAGCTCCTCGATGTCGTGTGTAGACAGTACGAAAAGCCTGTTTTCATCCATCGAACAGATGATCTCCCGTTTCATAAAATCACGCATCTGCGGATCGAGATTTGCAAACGGTTCGTCGAACAGATACACTTCAGCGTCACGACTGACCGTAAGGATAAAATCCGCCACGCTACGCTGACCTAAAGACAATCCGTTAATCTTAGAGCGAAACTCAAAGCCACATTCCGCGAAACGTCTTTTCGCCTCTTCTTTGTCGAAATCGTCAAAGAGTACGTCGTACCATTCGATGGCGTCGTCGATACTGTCGCTCCCCTGAAAAAAATTAGTCTTTGCCATATACGCGATCGGGCGGGAGGTCTTATCCGTCTCGCCTTTGTAAGGGAGTAAACCCGTTATGCAATTAAAAAGCGTCGTTTTACCTGCGCCATTGAGTCCCAAAAGACCTATAATCTCGCCATAAGGCAGCTCAGCCGACGCTTCGCAAAGCACGTTTTTCTTTCCGTATGCTTTACTGACGTTCTTTATCGAAAAATTATTGCTCATATTTTTCTATTTCTCCTCTGATATCCTGCATAGATAGACCGCAGTCGGTCATATCGCGGATAAACCCCTCCGTCTTTTCTTTCAGATACTTTTTCTTTAACTCTGTCAGTTTTTTTTCATCGAGAATGACGTATTTCCCGTTCGTACTTTCAGTATAAATAAACCCCTCGTTTTCGAGAAGCTCATATACGTGCACGATCGTGTTCGGATTTATCTTCAACCGTACGCCGAGATCGCGAATGGAGGGTAGCTTTTGTCCTACCGTATATTCGCCGTTGAAGATTTGCTTTTTGATCGCCTCTGCTATTTGATAAAATACGGGCGCGTTACTTTTAATCTCCATAAATTTTTACACCATATGTTGTACTATAATTATAATACACGATTTTTTTCTATTTGTCAAGGGGGTACTGCAAGAAATTTTTAATTTTTAAAAAAAGTCGTAACTTTTACAAAGGCTTTGATTTTTTTACGAGCTTGCTACTATTATTTATCTTTTAAACGGATTTGTTTAAAATGCAAAACGCCTTGAGGAATTTCCCTCGAAGGCGTTTTTACTTACATCACACATCACGCGTCCGTACTGTGTACGATAAAGTTGAGATGATCGCCGATACGTTCTAGATTGGATACGAGATTGATGAACACCGTGTTGTTTTCAGGACGGCATTTCCCCTGCCCCAAACGAGTGATGTGCTCGGCAACCAACTCCCGACGCATATTGTCGATCTCGTCCTCCAATTCGTCCGAGCGCGCGACTACGGTGCGATCGCCGTCCAGCATCACTTGTTTGACAAGCAGATACTGCTCTTGTAACATACCGTGCATCACTTCAAGTTTTTCGTTGATACCTTCCGAAAAAACAAGATTGTCGCGTACCTCGCGCTTCGTGTATTTCGTAAGGTTATCCGCAAGCTCTGCAATACGCGCAATATCGCCGACGTTACTGTGCAGTGCGCTGATCGTCTTTTCATCGGAGAGTGAAACGCCACTTGCCGATACTTTTACCAAATAATCGCTGATCTGCTCGCCCAGTTTTGCGATATGCTCGTTCGTTTCGTACACTTTTTCAACGACCGCAAGATCGCGCTCGATAAACCCACCAAATGCCGTGCGTAAAGAGTCCATCGACATATCCGCCATACGGAAAGTTTCCTTCCAAAGCTGTCCGAGTGCGACCGTAGGCGTATTGAGGAAACGCTTGTCCATAAATACAAGCTCCGAAGGCATTTTTTCCGTCTGCTTCTTTTCGGGAATGATCTTTTTCGAAGCCCATACAAGTGCCTTTGTAAAAGGAAGGAACAACAACGTACAAATCACGTTGAAGAAGGTATGGAACATTGCGATCTGCGTGCTCGCCACGGGGAACCATCTGACAAAGGTCGTCTCGAAGAAATCCTTCCAGATCAGTAGCATGATCATGAAAAGAAGCGCGCCCGTTACGTTGAAAAGCAAATGAATGATACTCGCCCGTCTTGCGTTAACGGAAGTGCCAATGGAAGAAATAAGCGCAGTCACACACGAACCGATGTTCGAACCGAGAATAAGATACAGCACGGCATTGCCGCCCCCGCCGATAGTGAGCCCTGCGCTTGCCATACCAATAATGACCGTCGTTACCGCACTGGAAGATTGCACAAGTGCCGTAAACGCAATGCCGAAAAACAGCAACAGAAACGGATTGTTCAAGGTTGCCAAAAGTTCGGTCACTGCAGGTACGCCTGCATAATATTTCATCGTGCTAGACATAATATCTAGGCCGAAAAACACCATA
This sequence comes from Candidatus Scatosoma sp., assembly GCA_045128175.1. GTDB lineage: Bacteria > Bacillota > Clostridia > Christensenellales > Borkfalkiaceae > Scatosoma. The sequence continues at coordinate 18,166 of JBGVRF010000006.1, read as the reverse complement.
CCGAGCCCCGCCAAAGCAAGACCGATACTCTTTACCTTGTCCTTTTTCGAAAACATCTCCAACATGACGCCTATGAAAAGCAAGGAAATAAAAATGGTATCCACCGACAAAGACTGCAACGCCGCGAGTTGCGCCGTCACCGTCGTACCGATATTTGCGCCCATGATGACCGCTGCCGCCTGATACAACGACATGATCCCCGCGTTTACAAAACCGACGACCATGACCGTCGTAACGCCCGAACTTTGCACGACCGCCGTAGCCACTGCGCCCATCCCGACGCCAACCCATTTTTTATCCGACGTCTTGTTGAACAACGCTTTCAGACTGTTCCCCGCGATCTTCTCCATGTTGTCGCTCAGCAACTTGAAACCGATCAAAAACGCACCACAAGCCGCAAGCATCAACACGATTCTTTCTATGTGCTCTAACATTCTTTATCTCCTCTTATTCTTTTTCCAACGTCACCGCAGATCCCGCCTGCGAAAAGCATTATATCAATTATATAATAATTGAACTGAAATGTCATCTAAACGTAATGAAAATTTTACGTAAATTTTATAAAAAACAAAAAATATATCGATTTTTGTTGTTTTTATCGATAAAATATATCTTTTTTTAATTTCTGTTTTTTTATAAATCGTAGAAAGAAATGTGTTGCAAGGTCTTTCACTCCCTTTACAAATCCGAAAATTTATGGTACAATATTTATAGCCTTTTTTATAAAATATCAGGCTTAAGGAGAAGTATGATATACAGCATTGAAAACGATTGTTTAAAAATTTCGGTAAACAGCGCAGGCGCGCAGCTTTGGTCGATGTATTCGAAAAAGACGCAAACGGAATATCTCTGGCAAGGCGATCCCGCCTACTGGACGGGACGCGCGTACAATCTCTTTCCCTTCATCGGCAGAATGTACGAGGGTAAATATCTCAGCCGCGGCGAAGAATATTCCATCCGTATCCACGGTGTAGCGAGATACAACGAATTTACGTTGGAATCGCAAACCGCCGATACATTGACGTTTTTACTTACGGACAATGAAGAAACGAGAAAGGAATACCCTTACGTGTTTGCGTTCCGCGCGATCTTCAAGCTCTGCGGAAGCAAACTAAAAGTTTCGTACAAAGTGACGAACAACGGCGACGACACACTGTATTGCGGATTCGGCGGACATCCCGGAATCAACGTTCCTTTCGGAAAAGGCGCGTTTGAAGAATATTATCTCGATTTCGGAGAAAAGACAAACGTAGAACAGCAGCTTTTGGTAACGGGCGGATATATGGCTGACAAATCCGTACCCTACGCGTTGAAAGACGGCGTAAAATTGCCACTCAAGCACGAGCTTTTCGACGAGGACGCCGTGATCCTCGGCAATACTTCCGGATACGTCGCAATCAGATGCGACAAGGAAGAACGCTACGTCAGCATGGAATTTTCCGATTTTCCGTATATTGGGTTCTGGCATATGGCAAAAAAGGACGCGCCGTACGTTTGTTTGGAACCGTGGAGCGTTTTGCCTGCAAGCAACGGTAAAAAGGATGAGATCGAAAGCAAAGCGGGCATGACAAACGTTGCGCCCAATATGACCGAAGGCGTTTCGTATACCCTGGAAATACACGAATAAATATCATAAAAAGAACGGATCTGTTGAATATTTCAACAGATCCGTTTTTCTATTCTTTATGTAATGATAATTTCACTGCTGTTCCTGAGACGAATCATCCGTAACAAATCCGATTGCTTCACCTGTCATCGTTTCCAACGTTTCATTTTGCGCAACTTCGATCGTCGCAGTTTCCGTTGTCGCTTCCGAGATCTCAGCCATTTCAGACGTCGTCACGTCTTCCGCGATAGTTTCCGTAATATTCCCGATAACGCCTACCGCTTCGCTTTCCGCAACAGGCGTTTCTTCTTCAGGTGGAAGTTCTTTAAGTTTCTTCACGGAAGTGATACCCGCTATAAGATAATAAATGACCCAAACGTGGAACAAAATATCAAGAAGCATATTTTGGAATCCCACTAAGAAGGAAAAGACAAGCAACCCGATCGAATCGAGGATAAACAAGACCAAAGCTACGCCCAACCAAGTCGTTTTGTAATTTTTGGAGAAGAACCAGCAAAGAAAATATACAGCCATGATCACGACCGCCATCATAATCATCGTTACTAAAAAAGAAGTACCGAAAAGAGATTCCATGGGAATCTCTGCTTCGACATAGTATTCTTCTGGCATACCACCGCTAAAAATTACACCAAACAGAACAAGATAATAAGGTATAGACGCGGAGAACAACATATACATATCCGCCTTTACCAATGCGAGAATCACATTCAGCAACGTAAAGCCGACCACCAACAGAAGATTTGCACGACCTGTGCGGTACTTGTTCTCCAACACGGCGCGAGGAGAAAGATTGACGCGCTTTGGAACATTCATTTTAAAATTCATTTTTTTGCTCCCTTTCATGAATTTTCACTATTTTATCACAAAAATGAAAATATGTCAAGCATTTGAAAGGATTTTTCTTTATCCGATCGAAACAAAACCCAGTTTATCGAAAATTTATCAAAAAACGCTTTCACCCACGAGGACGGGCGTTGCTTTTCTCCCGTGGATCACGAGATAGCAATAGCTGCCGCCTTCGCCGACGGATCGCTTATACGAGCCGGGATTGATCATTATCAATCCCTCCTTTTCGGTGATCAACGCGCAATGGGTATGGCCGTAGAGAGCGATATCCGCGCCGCGTTTGCGCGCCTCCTCTTCCAAATTGTCCAAGCCGCTTTTTACACCGTACTGATGCCCGTGACAATAGAAAATCTTCAATCCCTCTACCTCAAGCTCCCCTTCCCCGGGTAAAGCGGAAAAGAAATCGCAATTTCCGCCACAAAAATAGAGTTTTTCGGAAAATTCAAGAAAGATATTCCGCATATCCGCCCAACCGTCACCGAGAAAGATCACGTAATCGTTTTCCGCGATCTTATCACGCAGTGCATCCACGCCTTTAATATTTCCGTGCGAATCGGAAAGAACGATGATCTTTTTCATTTTATCGCCCTGTCCTCCTTACAACAGTTCCCGCAACTGTTGCAATGCGCGGAAACGATGGGAAACAGAATTCTTTTCCTCTGCCGTTGCTATGCCGAAAGATTTTTTCAGGTCTTCACTTTCGAAAAGCGAGTCGTAACCGAACCCACCGTCTCCGATCTCTTTCGTCAGAATGTTGCCGTAGGTATGCCCCTCGACAACGTATTCTGTTCCGTCGGGATACACCACCGCCATAGCGCTGGTGAAGTGCGCCCGACGATCGGCGATACCTTGCATATTTTTCAACAAAAGTGCTCTGTTTTCCGCATCGTTACCGTGACTTCCACAGTAACGCGCACTGTACACCCCAGGCGCGCCGCCAAGCGCATCCACGCATAGTCCACTGTCATCCGCGATCGCGATACAACCCAGCGCTTTCGAAGCTGCACGGGCCTTGATCAAGGCGTTTTCCGCAAAGGTCGTACCCGTTTCCTTTACGTCTTCGTCAAACCCCATTTGCTTTTGCGAGACCACTTCGTATTCGGTAAAGATCTCTGCAATCTCACGAAGCTTATGCGCATTCCCCGTCGCCACAACGATACGCTTTTTTTGCCGTACACTCATACCTGGTCCCTCCAAATTTCATTTTTTTGTTTATAGGTCATCAATAAAACTCTTCTTCTAACATCGCGCAAAGACAGTGATAAACGGGAAGACGCAACTCCTGTACCTTATACGTTTCTTTTTCGGGAACAACGATGGACACGTCGGAAAGTCCTTTCAGCTCTCCACCCGTTCCAGCGCCGAGAAACACCACCGAAATCCCTTTCGCTTTCGCAACCATAGCGGCGTATTCGAACGCCGCATTTAGTGTCGAGCGGATCTCCTCAACTGATCCCTGCGCCTGCGAGTCGCCTTCTTTTTGAAAGCTTTCCACGATCGGCGCAAGACTGTCCATTGTCGCCTCTGCCGTATGCTTGGTCGGGATCTCTTCTCGTTTCAGGATCGTGATCGTCGCTCCATCCGTTTCCCCGAGAGAAACCGCGCATTTCGTTCCGCCGATACAAAACGGAGATATCGCATTTTACCCCTTCTTTTTTCGTCGCTGTTTGCAACATACCCTTATATTATAAATTTTTTTATTCGGTTTGTCAATGGAATTGCTTATCTTTTTATCTTCTTCTCATTGCAAAAGGACGGAACCGCCGTTTTTTGCGGCGGTTCCTGCACTCCTTTTTTGAAGCTTAATGGGTGAGCATATATTTTTGCAATATGGCCGCGTGCGCCTGCACAGCGGGATAAAACCCGGGCGAGGACGTCGATACGTCTACGCCGCTTTGCAACCACGCGATCTCCCGATCGTACTCCGTTTTGGTGATGATACCGTTTGCGTACAGATATTCCACCGCCGCGACGGCAAAAGCGTACGTATTCCCTCCCTGACAGCTTTCAAAAGCCGACAACAGCGTTTTGTCGTTGAGCTTTCCGCTTTCGTAACGGATATATTTGCTGCCGTAAGAAAATTCGAAGCTGCCGTCGGCATATTGCACGTCGATCGCGGCAAACACGTCGTTTTTATAAAAATCCTCGAAATATTTCCGCGCGTATTCCTCCCCTGTGATCGCCCCGCGATCATATGCGGCTGCCAAACGCTCCCAATACATATCCCGTGGCGAACCACCTTGCGCGATAGCAACCTCGAATTCGTTAACGACGTAAGCGTACTTCGTCAACGTTACACACGGCCAATACGACCAGGTACCTCCGGTTAACGCCTCAAAATATTCATAGATTATCGCATACATACTATTGTCAAGATCTGGTTTAAAACAATATTTTATAGCGATCTCCCCATAACCTTCCCCGAGTATAATCGGCTTCAACGTAAAGGTCAACTTTTTCGGCGTCGCTTGCGTATAGTGATCGTAGGTAAAATCCTCTATCGTTATTATTTTACCTTCCGCTACCGTAAAGGCGTCCGTTTCCACTTCCACGACCAGATCCCCCTCGCCCATCCAGCCATTGCGCAACCAAAGCTCCAGCTCTATCTTCGCGCCGTCAAGCGGATATATTTTCGTTTGGCGTATATCCTTCTCACTACAACGCACTTGAGGTTCGATAAATCCGTCTTCGTCAGGGAAAAGCATACTGCCATCCTCGCTCGGTTTGCCCGCACCTTCCCCTTCACCTTCTCCGGCTGCAGCGTCGTCGTTGCTTACTTCCGGCGGCCTATCGCCCGTATCCGCATCATCGTCATTTTCGCTGACTCCGTCGAACGCTTCCTCGGAAATGGCTCCTTCCGCAAAGTTCTCGTCATCGGGAACATGGAAGGTATTATTCATCAGCGGTATACACGCACAAAAGCTTACGGCTACGCAAGCCGCGAACGTTGCAATCATACCGCTTTTTATCCGCCTGCGTCTGGCGATCGTCTTCAGATCGGGCGCAGCCTCCTCCACGTATTCTTCCTTAATATTCCCCAAAGCCTCCCACAGCCGTCTGCCGTCTTTATTGCCATTATTGCTTTTCATAAATATATCTCCTCTTTTTCCAAAAATTCTTTCAGTTCTTGTCTCGTCCTAAGCAACGTCATTTTTACTTTGCTCTCCGTCAAGCCGTATTCTTCGGCGATCTCCTTTACGGGACTCATATACCAATACCGCCGCAGAAAAATGCGCCGTTTATCCGCCGTCAGACTTCGCAAAAAACGATTGAGAGCATCCGTCAATGCCATGTTTTCCATCTCGCGATCGGCGCTTTTCGATGAGGGAATACATTCAGCCAACTCATCCAAAACCAGTGTCGTCTGCCCTCCGCCGCGTTTTTTCGCAAGACGCCTTTCGCGGCGATTCAACGAAAGATTGCGCGTGATCCTACCTAAAAAAGCCGAAAGCTTATTCGGGCGAGTCGGCGGAATCGAGTTCCATGCGTTGAGCCACGTATCGTTGACGCATTCTTCCGTTTCCGCTTTGTCATGTAAAATGCCATATGCGATATAACGGCAATAGCTACCGTATTTTTTCTCCGTTTCACTAACGGCGATCTCCGACCGTTCCCAATACAACTCAATGATACGCGCGTCGTCCAACATAAGTTTCCTCTCTCGTGCTTTCTATATATAAAGACAGAATTAAAAACCGTTCCGTCACATTTTTTTAATTTTTTTTATTTTTTTATTATAACATTTTTTATTATAACAGATTTTTCGGATAAAATCTATATCTTTTGGGAAATAAATCCCGTAAAAAAGAAAATCTTTCCCGAATTGCGTCGGAAAAGACTTTCTTAAACTTATAAATGGAAAGTATAAATCTGTGTACATTTTTATTAAAGCCTTGCGCGTACGCGGAAAGAATTAAGCACCGCAAGAAGCATCACCCCTACGTCTGCGAACACCGCTAACCATAAAGGCAATACGCCCGCTACACCCAACGCCATGAACGCGACCTTCATCACGATGGAAAACACAATGTTCTGCACAACGATCGCGCGGGTTTTTCTGGCGATCCTGATGCCTTTGGGCAAGGCATTGAGATTATCGGAGATCAGCACCATGTCGGAAGCTTCCACCGCGGCGGCGCTACCGAGCTTCCCCATTGACACCGCGCAGTCCGCCGTCGCCATTACAGGCGCGTCGTTAATGCCGTCACCAACGTAAATCAGTACGCCTTCTTTTTTCAATTCTTCCGCTTTTTTCAGCTTCTGATCGGGAAGCAATTCGGCGTTCACCTCATACATGCCTACCTCGTTTGCGATTTTTTGCGCGCGAGCCTCTCCATCCCCCGTCAGCATGATCATGCGGTCAACCCTCAACGTTTTTAAGTCTGCTATCGCGGTTTTTGTTTCCGGACGGAGCTTATCGCCAATTTCGATCACGCCGAGAAAACGACCGTTTTTTGCTACGTAGATCAACGTATAAGGACTATTGTTCGATATAAAAGAAATATCATGTTCACGTAAAAGCTTTTCGTTACCGACAAGGACGACCTGTCCGTCGATCTCGGCGATAAGCCCTCTGCCTGCCTTTTCCTGCAAACGCTCCGCCATATACGGCGTTTCCAGCTCGACAAACGCCTTTGCGATCGGGTGCGCGGAGCCTCGTTCGACCGCCGCGGCGATCGCCAAAAGTTCTTTCTCCTCCACACTATCCTGCGGGTGGAGCGAACGGACGGTAAAGTTGCCGAGCGTCAACGTGCCCGTTTTGTCAAATGCGACAATCTTTGCTTTCGCCGCAACATCAAGATACGTCGCACCTTTGACAAGTATTCCGTTTTTTGCGCAAGTACCAATCCCCGAAAAATAGGTAAGCGGCACAGAAATGATCAACGCGCAGGGACAGGAAATAACAAGGAAAGTCAACGCCGATTGTACCCAACGACCGAAATCCTTAAAATAGAACCTGCCGTCTATAATCAGCCCGCTGATCAAGGGAACAAAGAGCACGATCGCCAACGCCAACGAGCAAACGATAGGCGTATAGTACCTTGCGAATTTGGTAATAAATTTTTCGGGTGCAGCTTTGCCCGAAGATGCGTTTTCGACCATATCGAGGATCTTGCCGACTGCGCTGTCTTCATAGGGGCGAATTGCTTTCATCGCATACATGCCCCCCACGTTTATACATCCGGAAAGGATCTCGCCGTCCTTTTTTACCGTTCTGTATTCCGATTCGCCCGTTAAGGATTTCGTATCCAAAACTGCTTCTTCATCCAACAAGATCCCGTCCACGGGTGATTTTTCACCCGTTTTTACCAATACGACATCCCCCACCCGTAACGCTTCGGGCCGAACTTCCTTCTGCACGCCGTCCACAAGCAACGTCGCACGTTCGCTTTTCAGATCCATCAATTCCGTCACCGAACGGCGAGAAGAACCGACGGCGATCGATTGCAACAGCTCGCCGAGCTGATAGAGTAGCATCACAAGCACCGCTTCGCTCGTTTCCCCGATACAAACCGCGCCGAGAGAGGCGACCGTCATCAAAAAGTTTTCATCGAAAACTTTCCCTTTCGCGATATTTTTCCCTGTCAAGATCAAAACAGGATATCCAACGGTAAAGTAAGCGATCGCATAACACACGTATTTCAAAACGTTCGCTACGGTACCCGACGCAAGCTTTTCAAGTAAAAACGCACCGAGAAAAAGCACTGCGGAAATACCGATCAAAAGCCAATCTTTCAAATGTGAATTTCTCACTTTTTCAGTGTTCGTCTCATACCTTCCCTCGTCCAATACTTCAACTTCCTCAAAGTGATTTGCCGCGTCGATCACGGCGAGAACAGCGTTTTGATCCTCTGCTTCGAGAAATATCTTTTGAGAAACGTAGTCCACGGAAACGGTTACTACGCCCTTGAGCTTTTGCAATTCTTCCTGCAATTCCCCTGCGCAAGCGGGACAATCGAGATTTTTTATCCGTATGGCCGTCTTTATCCCCGTTCCGTTTACTTGTTGTTCATCCACAACGCGCACCTCTTCAAAATCGTTCACGGCAGCGATCACGGCGCGTAAGGCTTCCTTCGTTTCGTATTCCAAAATCAATTTTTGATCGATCAACGCGATGGAGGCGGACATTACCCCTTCTATATTTTCCAAAATAGCCTCTAACTCGATCATGCATTCAGCGCAATCCAAGCCTTCCAATTGTATTATTTTTTTCATAATAACCTCGTTTACTCTTCGACTTCACACGCCAAATGTTCGATCCCTATTTTTATAATCTCGCAAACGTGTGCGTCGGCAATAGAATATTCAACGTTTTTCCCCGCCCGACGGGCTTTAACGATTTTATTATCCCGCAAAATACGCAACTGATGGCTGATGCCGCTTTGCGTCGCGCCCTCGCACGCTTCCATCAGGTGATATACACACATCTCTCCTTCTAACAACGCCAACACGATCCGCATGCGCGTCGGATCGGACAGCACACGAAAGATCGTGCAGATCTTTTCTATCTCCGCTTTACCAAGTATCTTCTCTTTTGCCCTTTGTACATTGACTTCGTGTTGTTCTTTCTGTTCGCAAATCTGTGCCTTTTTTATCATGTTCACCTCTATATAAATATTCCCCACCGATTGCGCTTATACGCAAATACAGCGAGCTACACTTTCACGGCATCTTAAAAACAAACATCCAAAATTTTATCATGAATATATAATCATATGAACATATCTTCATTTATAATTATATATTATTTTTTTCCTTATGTCAAGTATTTGAAGAGAAAAAACAAGATTTTTTGAAAATTTTGCTTTGGTTTATATACGGAATTTTTTGAAAATTTTGCTTTGGTTTTATAATGTATAATATTTATGGCGGGATTTTATATCACGGCAGAAACATCCATGCCGTTCTCTCATTACGAAATGCCTATACAACACCAACTCGAAAAATGCACGATTTAATAATATATATATATTGATGTCTACGGACTGCTGAGGCATAGCCAATCTAAAGGCGTATCCTATTCCCTATTTTTTATTCTTTCTTTTTCTTTCTTTCATAAAAATATGCACCTCCAAAAGTCTTGTCAAACTTTTGGGGTGCATATCATTCCGACAGCTTTTTATGTTATTTCTTCGCTTTTTCAAGCAATGCATTTACCGACGACTGCAATTCGATAAGCTTCGCGTTTGCCGTCGCTTCGTCCTTTGCCTTCAACGAATAATAGATTTTCAACTTGGGCTCGGTACCCGACGGGCGCACGCAGACGAATGAACCGCCCGCCAATTCGTAATATACGCAATTACACTTCGGGATATCCATCGTTTGCATTTCACCGCTTGCCACAACGATACGTTTCGCCGCGCTGTAATCGCGGATCGCTTCCACCTTAATGCCCGCAAACTCTTCTACCGTCAGCGTCTTCAACCCATCTACAACAGCGTTCATTTCCTTCATGGCATTCAAGCCCGAATACTGAATAGAAACGTTTTTGTCCAGCACGTAGCCGTATTTTGCATAAATTTCCTGCAATCTTCCATACACCGTTTTGCCAATATAAGTATAATAACAGACCATTTCTGCGCAAAGCATAGACGCGACGACCGCGTCTTTGTCCCTTGCGTGCGTACCGCGGAGGTAGCCGCAGGATTCTTCAAAACCGAAAATGTAGGTATGCTTGCCGTCGCGCTCCCACTGCTTGATTTTTTCGCCGATGAATTTAAATCCGACAGGCGTTTCGTACAGCGCCACGCCGTAATCGTCGCAAAGCGCTTTCGCCATTCCCGTGGTGACAAACGACTTTACGACTGCTGCGTTTTTCGGCATCATATTGTCCTCGGAAAGTCTCGTAAGGATATAATCCAACAGCAAAATACCGACCTGATTGCCTGAAAGAGCCACGAATTCTCCCTCATCGTCCTTGAGCGCCACCCCCAAACGATCGGAATCGGGATCGGTACCGAACACAACATCCGCATTGATCTGGTTTGCAAGCGCGATACCCATCGACAGAGTTTCCTTGAACTCGGGATTAGGTACCTTCACAGTCGAGAATTCGGTATCCTTTGTCGTCTGCGCCTCCACGACCGTTGCATTGATACCCAGCTTTTTCAAGATCGTCATAACGGGCACATAGCCACTGCCGTGAACGGGCGTATAGACCAGTTTCAGATCGGCGCCGCATTTTTCCACTGCTTCTTTGGAAAGCGTGAGCTTTGACAGTTCTTCGATATAATCTTTATCCAACTGTGCGGGCACAGGCAGGATCAGATCACTGTTTTCCGCAGCCGAAACGGAAAGGTAATCTTCAATCGCGTTGATGTACGAAACGACCTTTGCCGTATCCTCGGGCGACATTTGCGCGCCATCCTCGCCGTATACCTTATATCCGTTATATTCTTTGGGATTGTGACTTGCCGTGATCATAACGCCCGCGATCGTTTTAAGATATCTGACCGCATAAGAAAGCATAGGTACGGGATGTACGTCGGAAAAGAGATACGCCTTAATCCCGTTCTTCGCCAAAACACCCGCTGTTGCTTTTGCGAATTCTTCCGATTTGCGACGGGTGTCATACGAAATCACGACGCCACGGTTCATCTCCGCCTGCCCCAGGCTCTTGATCCATTCCGCCAAGCCCTGCGTCGCGCGCATGACCGTATAAACGTTCATCATGTTGATACCGTAACCGATCACACCGCGCATACCCGCCGTACCGAATTCCATTTCACCGCCGAAACGGTATTCCTTTTCCTTCTCGGCGTCTTTTATGCTTTCCAGCTCTTTTCTGCCTTCCTCGCAAAGTGCGGGATCGTTTAACCATTTTTCGTAATTTACCTGATAATCCATTTTCTACTCCCTGTTTATTTATTTATTTTTTGTCATTTCCGAAGACTTTTTCACAGCTTCCGTTTGTTCTGCGATCTCTTCTTCGGTAATATACTCAAAGAAATGTTCTTTGTCGCCACGAGCAATGCTACTTTCGATGTTCTCATAGGTGATAAAGTATTTCTTGCCCTTGATCGTATAGTAATTGACGTACTGCTGACAGATGAGCAACATATACGAAGCGGGTACGGTGAGCAACAACGCGCTGCCAAAAGTGAAAACTGCTGCCACAGCATTGACGATGATGATCAAATATACCGTGACCACATAGCCAGAAAACATTTTTCTGCGCTGTCTTCTTTCCGTTTTATCCTTATATCGGAAAGAATCGAAAAGCCTTTTTCCGTCCGCCGTCATCGCGGGCATCCATTGTCCCGTGAACGTCAGCTTTAACGACTGACAAGCCACGATGATGGTCATGGAAAGGAACAATCCCACGAAAACAGGCATGATCGTCAGAACCACGTAGCAGATCCCGAGCATAATCACGTCAAACAGGAATACAATGGGCACATACACCAACGCGTAACGGCTTGCCTTGCCGAGATTTGCGGCGAAAGCCGCCGCAAGCGGTGTTTCCGCATAAGTAGACATTTTATCGTTAAGCACACCGCCGATTGCAAAATGGAACACTGTTTCGATAAAACGCTTGAAAAGATATACCAGCACGCAGCCGAGTGCCACCAACATGATCCCCGTCGCCTTAGACGAAATCAAACGCAAAAGCGCGCCAAGCGAGCCGTTTTCGAAAATTTTGCCCTTGATCGTCGCCAGCTCCGTCGCATCCGCGGCAAGAAAAGCCGCCAAAAATCTTTTGACATGTTCGACGAGCGTCAGCCACTGCTCGCTTTGACCAATCTCCATGATCTCCGGAAGCACAAACGCACAACATAGCGCGCTTGTTATCAGCGTCACAATCAGTTTAAAGATCAACAATCTGTAAACGTTTTTAAAATTTTCCACAAATAACCTTATCGTATTGCGAAAACGCATAAAGCCCTCCTTACTTTCACTTCTCTTTTTCTTATCTTATTTTTTGCTTTTTATCTGCCGTAATAATTTCTGAGATCGGCGCGTTCGATGTTATCCCGATCGAAATACGCGATCTGCATGCGCACGCAATAAACCATGATCAGTATGGCATACAAAAGCGTCGTCAATACCGTAAACGCAACGGATCCGATAACCGCAGCCAACACCCCCACGAGCGCTTCTACAAATAACAAAAATGCGATCTGTCCCACAAGGATCTGCCATTTTACCGGCGCCATCAACTGATACGAATAATGCAACGCTTCTATCGCGCGGAACCCCGTAATCTGCATGCACGGCAACCAAAGATACAGAAGCCCGATAAGATAGATCAGTACCACGTGCATCGCAAAAAAGACAATCACCATCAAAGCGTATGCAAGCGAAAGAATAGTTATTCTGCTCATAAAAAAAATCAGCACCGACGTAATCAAAGCCCACAATTCATAGATGACAAGCAATAATGTGCCATACCAAAGCGTAGACGGAAGATAATCGTTCAGCTTTGAAAACAACCCGTTAAAGGTACGTTTTCCGATACGAAAATGCTTTTCGATCAGCGCCATCATCATCGCCACACATATGACCATAGCAAGCATACCGACCAAGCCCCAAACGATCGCCGGCCACGAAGCAAAATTCAGCACGGAGATCGCGCGGAAAACGTGGTGAAAATGCATTTCCTGCAAAGCACCGCTATGAATAGTCTCCACTACGCAATCGATCGAGGTCTTATCCGTCGAGAGCGCGAGAAAAAACGCAGGCAATACTGCCAGCGGAAATAAGTAAAGAAAATTTTTTAAAATGTACTTACTTGATTGCGCGGTATATTTCATAATATAATCCTCTTCTTTATATTATAACACAAAAAAAACGCCGTGTAAAGCGTTTTCCGAAAAAAAGCCGTCCGAGAAACGAAATTTCGGCCCTCGAACGGTTTTTTGCTGCCACCCGATCGCGCGATCAAAGCTTTTGCAAGGTTTCCATGACGTAATCGCCGAATTGCTGACACGTTGCGCCCGTATCTCTGCCCGTGATAACGTATTTCTTTTCCTCAAACGAGCAGATATCCAACGCGCGTTCCAGCTTATCCGCTCTATCTTGTAAGCCGATATGCGAAAGTAACATCACACACGCGCGAAGCATCGAGCAAGGATCGGCATATTGTCCTCTTCCTTCTGTGATCATGCGCGGCGCGCTGCCGTGGATCGCTTCAAACATTGCGTATTTTTTACCGATATTCGCACAGCCCGCTGTGCCGACTCCACCCTGAAATTCCGCCGCCTCGTCGGAAATGATATCGCCGTAAAGATTGGGCAAAAGCAGAACCTGAAAATCTTTTCTGCGCTTTTTGTCCACAAGCTTCGCCGTCATAATATCCGCATACCATTCGTCCGTAACGATATCGGGATACAGATCGCCGACCTTGTGACAATCCTCCAAAAAGTTCCCGTCCGTCGTCTTGATAACGTTCGCTTTCGTAACCAGCGAAACCCGCTTAAAACCGTTTTTCTGCGCATAATCGTACGCAAGACGAGCGATACGGTCGGATCCCTGTTTGGTCGTAACGGTGAAATCCACTGCCAGATCTTCGGTGATATTAAAGCCCGACGAACCGATCGCATATCCGCCCTCGGTGTTCTCACGGAAAATCGTCCAGTTGATGCCCTCTTCGGGAACTTTTACGGGACGGATATTGGCAAATAAGTCGAGCGCCTTTCGCATTGCTACGTTTGCCGATTCGATGTTCGGCATTCCGCTACCCTTTTGCGGGGTAGTCGTCGGGCCTTTGAGAATGATATGACAGGATTTCAGCTCTGCCATTACGTCGTCGGGGATCGCCTTGCCTTTCGCGATCCTGTTTTCGATCGTAAGCCCCTCGATGTCTTTAAACTCTACCTTACCCGCTTTTACAAGGTCGTCGAGGATAAATTCCAACACTCGTCTCGCCTGCGCGGAGATAATCGGACCGATCCCGTCGCCGCCGCATACGCCGATCTTGATCTTATCGAGCGTAGTATAATCCACAAAATCGCCTTGCGCTTTCATATCTTCCACGCGCGCAAGCTGGTCTGCCATCAGTTTTCTGAATTTCTCGCAAGCAACGTCCAGCTGCGTTTTATATTCTTCTTTTTCCATATTTTTATCTCCCGTTTTTCGTATAATTTAAGCAACCGCCCGCGAGCAACATTTCACGCTGTCGCGCGGAAAAGTTCAAAATAAGTTTTGCCGTTGCGCCGTTGGTCTTATTTACGAGCGTCGCTTCCGTTTCGCCTTTTACCGCCGCCGCAAAGCCTTCAATAAAAATCTTGTCGCCTTCAGAGAATTTATCGTAATCGTTCGCATTTTCGAGCGTCATCGGAACGATACCGAAATTGATAAGATTTGCTACGTGAATACGCGCAAAGCTTTTTGCAACGACCGCTTTGATACCCAGATACAGAGGTACCAGTGCCGCGTGCTCCCGCGAGGAACCCTGTCCGTAATTCGCACCACCGAGGATCACGCCGCCGCCTTTTGCTTTTGCGCGTTCAGGAAAATCCTTATCGCAGACGGTAAAGCAGAATTCCGACAACTTCGGCACGTTGGAGCGGTACGGAAGCACTTTTGTACCTGCAGGCATAATGTGATCGGTCGTAATATCGTCGCCGACCTTTAAGATGAGTTCGCAATCCAGATCCGCATCAGGTGCTTTGCCGACGGGAATGGGTTTGATATTGGGACCGCGTTCCACCGTTACGCTATTCATATCCGCGGGCGGAACGGGCATTTCGATAAGATTGTCGTTGATCCTGAACGCCTTAGGCATTTCAACAACGGGCGCAACGCCGAGCGTCGTTGGATCGGTAAATACGCCCGCGATTGCCGAAGCCGCCGCCGTTTCGGGAGAAACGAGATATACCTGCGCATCCGCAGTTCCGCTGCGAGCAAGGAAATTACGATTGAACGTACGAAGGCTGACACCTGCCGACTGCGGCGAGAAACCCATACCAATACAGGGCCCGCAAGCACATTCCAAAATACGAGCCCCCGCGTTGATGAGATCGGCAAGCGCGCCGCATTCTGCCAGCATCGTATACACCTGTTTGGATCCGGGGGAAATGGACAGACTGACGTTCGGATGCACCGTCTTGCCCTTTAGCATCGCCGCCACCGTCAACATATCCTGCATGGAGGAATTGGTACAAGAACCGATACACACCTGATTTATTTTCATGCCTTGCAATTCCGACACGAGTCTTACGTTGTCGGGGCTGTGCGGACAAGCTGCCAAAGGCTGCAATTTGCTGAGGTCGACGGTGTATTCTGCATCAAACGTTGCGTCTGCGTCCGAGGAAAGCTCGATATAGTCCTCCTCTCTACCCTCCGCCTGCAGAAACGCTTTCGTCACTTCGTCCGAAGGGAAGATAGAACTGGTCGCACCGAGTTCCGCGCCCATATTCGTGATCGTTGCACGCTGAGGCACGGACAACGTTTTTACTCCCTCGCCACCGTATTCGACGATCGCGCCGACGCCGCCTTTCACACCGAGCAACCGAAGCACCTCTAAAATGACGTCCTTCGCGCCAACGTAATCGGACAGCTTCCCGATTAGGTTGACCTTGATCATTTTGGGCATGGTTATGTAGTAGGTACCGCCGCCCATAGCAACAGCTACGTCCAATCCGCCCGCGCCCATACCGAGCATGCCGATGCCGCCCGCCGTGGGTGTGTGGCTGTCCGAACCGATAAGAGTCTTACCGGGTCTGGAGAAACGCTCCAGATGGACCTGATGGCATATCCCGTTGCCGGGACGGGAGAATCGGATCCCATGCTTTTTCGTCACCGTTTGTATATAGCGATGGTCGTCCGCGTTTTCAAACCCTGCCTGCAAGGTGTTGTGGTCGATGTATGCAACGGAAAGCTCCGTTTTGACCCGATCGATCCCCATTGCCTCGAATTGCAGATACGCCATCGTACCCGTCGCATCCTGCGTCAAGGTCTGATCGATCTTCAAACCGACCTCCTGCCCAACCGTCATCTCTCCGCAGACAAGGTGATCTTTTATGATTTTTTGCGCTATCGTATACCCCATGATCTATTCCTCTCCTTTTTATAACTCCGACCAATTCAGCGAGCTACGGCCGTCCTTGCTGTATACGCGGACGAGCTTTTCAAGCTCTTCCTCGCCCATGACCGTCGTTCTGCCGTCGGCGTAAAGCTCGTCGATCTGCGTCTTTAACGCCTGTACGATCCAATCCTGCTTCCCTACCTGCTTTTCCGCAGGCAGACGGAAATGTTTGTTGATCCAATATGCGATACCCGCAAGACCCGACGTATTGGAAATAGATACCTCCGCAGGACGGTTAAGCAATTTTTCCGTATCAAAAATATTGTAGATCTCCGCGTCCTTCATCATGCCGTCCGCGTGTACGCCCGCGCGGGTGAGATTGAACGCGCTACCCACAAACGGCGTCATCGGCGGAATATCGTATTCGAGTTCTTTTCTGAAATATTCTCCGATCTCGGTGATTACCGTCGTATCCATGCCGTCCAACGTACCGCGCAAAGACGCATACTGCATCACCATTGCCTCCAACGGTACGTTTCCCGTACGTTCTCCGATACCGAGCAAGGAACAGTTGACTGCGCTCGCGCCGTACAGCCATGCGCTGACGGCATTCGCTACGCCCATATAAAAATCGTTGTGACCGTGCCATTCCAGCATTTCCGAAGTAACGTCCGAATAGTGGTGCAGACCGTATACGATCCCGGGTACGCTTCGGGGCAACGCCGTACCGGTATACGGTAATCCGTACCCCATCGTATCGCACATACGGATCTTTACGGGTATCCCCGCCTCGCGCGAAAGCTCGATAAGCGCATTGACGAAAGGAACCACAAAGCCGTAGAAATCCGCACGGGTCAGATCCTCCAGATGACAACGGGGAGAGATCCCCGCTTCAAACGCCTGCTTGACAACGCCCAAATAATGATCGTACGCCTGTTTACGCGTCATATTCAGTTTTTTGAAAATATGATAATCGGAACAGCTGACGAGAATTCCCGTTTCTTTAATCCCGATGTCGTGCACCAGCTCGAAATCTTCCTTTTTCGCGCGGATCCACGTCGTAATCTCGGGGAATTTATATCCCAGCGCCATACACTGCTCCAACGCCACCCGATCCTTTTTCGTATACACAAAAAATTCGCTTTGACGGATAATGCCCTTTTCTCCGCCAAGCCTCGCCAACATTTTGTAAATATCCACGATCTGTTTTTCGGTATACGGCGCACGGGACTGCTGACCGTCGCGGAAAGTCGTATCCGTGATCCAAATGTCTTTCGGCATATTCATCGGCACGCGACGATGATTGAAAGGCGTTTTAGGAACTTCTTCATACGGATAAATATCCCGGAACAAATGCGCTTCGGGTACGTCCTGAAGCTCGTATTCGTACGGATCCTGTTCCAATAAATTACTCGAAGGATTCAATTCGATCATAGCTCTTTTCTCTCCTTTTTCTTTTCTAATTCCGTTTTTCGATTAAATATACGACATAAATTTATTAAATCGATTATACATAAAAATAAACGTTTTGTCAAGGGTTTGGAGGGCAAAAATCATTTTATTCGGAAAAACAGACGATTTTTTTTCGAAAAGCCATGTCATAATAAACGGTCGATCAGTGATATATCAGGGGTTCACGAGAAAAACGAAAGAAATACGCCTTATTTCGGTGTGCTTTTCCGTCAAAAATCAACCGAGCGTTTTAACAGGGCATTAAAAAAAAA
>JBGVRF010000005.1:0-2226 GCA_045128175.1 Candidatus Scatosoma sp. | reverse complement strand
TGAATATGCGTGATCCGCCTTCTTTCTTTTTGTAAACGCCGATACCTTCGATCTTGATTTCTGAAATAAATCCGCAGTTTTTTAAAACACCGCCGTTCGGTAACACCGAATATGCTTCGATCAGCTTTTGTAACGAGTACCCGTTTTTCATGCCTCCTAAAGCCAATGCTAACGATTCGTCTGCATGTTCGACAGGTAAACCGAGTCGATCAAGATATGCCACGCCTTTGGAAACGCCCAAAGATGACAGCACTTTGACGGCGGGAATATTCAGACTTTTTTCCACGCATTCTCGTGCGCTGACGTACCCATGGTAGCTTTTATCGAAATTTTCCGGTGAATAACCGCTATAATTGACTTTTTCATCCAAAATAGGGGTCGCAGGCGATATCAGATTTTCTTCCAAAGCCGGGGCATAGACAAGCAGCGGTTTTATAAGAGAACCCGGTAACCGGCGTATATTCCCGACGGAGGAAACGCACGCTTTAAAGCCGTGTGTAACGTTATCCAATACAAAAAGACTTTTATCGCAATTTTCAACAGAATTCATCGTGTTTTCCGTTTCCGTTTGCAACGCTTTGTTCATATAGGTGAAGATCTCTATCTTTCCGCCGATGGTAAAGCCGTGCTTTTCGGAGAGCTCGGATAATTCGTCGAACACAAAATTCAGATATCCGATGCCATGTTCGTTGCGTGTAGCCGATACGGGAAGAGGCTCTTCCAATGCAATTTGTTTTTCTTCGGCTGTAATACTTCCGTTTTTCTCCATCAACGTTAAGACGATCGCTTTTCTCTTGAGACAGTTTTCGGGATTTTTAAACGGAGAGTAGTTATTCGGAGACCTTACCAGACCGGCTAAAACGGCGGAGTCGGCAATGCTTAGTTCTTTCGGCGTTTTACCGAAATAAAATTCTGCCGCCGCCCGCAAGCCGAAACAGTTGTGTCCGAAATAAATAGTGTTGAGATACTTCTCCAATATCTCGTCTTTTGTATACGATCGTTCCAGTTGTCTTGTTAGTTTCCATTCTTTCAACTTTCGTTGGATTGTTTTTTCTTGACTGAGATGGGTGTTTTTGATCAGCTGTTGCGAGATGGTCGACGCGCCCTCTTTGAAGGAATGCGATCTTAGGTTATTGTATACTGCTTTTGCGATTCGCAGCGTATCGAAACCTCTGTGGGAATAAAATCTTTTATCCTCGGTATCGACGAATGCAAGCCTTGTTTTTTCGGGAATCTCCTCGATATTGACCGTTTGACGAAGGGAAATGGCCGCAGCGTTTTTGATCTCTTCTCCATTGTCGTCATAAACGATAACGCACTTTTCGGATAAAAGTAATTTTTCGGGGCATAAAGCAGTGTTTTTGGTCACGGCAAAATAATACCCGATCCCTATCAAAGCGCAGGCAAGAAATAAAATAAAAGCAATCCATAAAATTTTACGTATGATCTTCATTGAAAGCAGTATTTGCCGTTTTTCCTTTTTTATCACAAATTCCCGTCGAAATCGGCGCAAAAAGCCTTCAAAGACTTGATAAAACATGAAAAAAAGAGTATAATAGAGAAAATAAAAAAGACAAAGAGAATTATATGGCGGAAAAATATCATATTGTTACGTACGGTTGTCAAATGAACGTGCACGAATCGGAAAAAATCGCAGGTATTTTGCGGCGGATGAACTATGAAGAAACCTCTGTGAAAGAGGAGGCGGACATCATCGTTTTTAACACCTGTTGTATACGTGAAAACGCGGAGAATCATGCATTCGGTAATATTGGTGCGTTGAAAAAACTCAAAAAACAAAACCCGGGATTGCTGATCGCTGTCGGAGGGTGTATGACGCAGGAAAAGGGTAAAACGGAAATTCTGAAAAAGAAATTTCCGTTTATCGATATCATGTTCGGTACGCTCAACCTCGAAGAACTGCAAACACTGATCGAGCGCAAGAAAAAGCAGAAGAAAAAGGTGATCGAGATTCGCGAAAAAGAGGGCGATATCGTTGAATTTACGGATGCGTACCGTACCAGCTATCCTAACGCGTGGGTGAATATCATGTACGGTTGCAATAATTTTTGTTCCTATTGCATCGTGCCGTACGTTCGTGGCAGGGAGCGTTCGAGAAAGCCTGAAAATATCGTCAACGAGGTGAAACAGCTTGTGGCGGAAGGGTATAAAGAAATTACCTTGCTCGGTCAAAACGTCAATTCGTACGGTTCGGACGGAACGACG
>JBGVRF010000004.1:0-15909 GCA_045128175.1 Candidatus Scatosoma sp. | reverse complement strand
CGAAACCGTAGGGAGCTAATCATTATGTAAGGAGATTTTCAATGAAAGCAATAGCGTTACTCGAAGTACAGGCTATGGTTGCCGCGATCACCGGGCTGGACGCTATGGTAAAGGCAGCTGACGTAAAGCTGATCCACGTAGAAAAAAGACTTGGCGGACGACTGGTAACGGTGGTCGTGGAAGGCGAAGTTTCCGCCGTAAAAGCGGCATTGGAAGCAGGCGCGAAAGCGGCGGCCGAGGTCGGCAACGTAAAGGTATGCGAGGTCATCGCTCGCCCGCACCCCGACGTCATGAGATTTTTGACGACGGACTAAGCAGCGAAACAAAATTAAAAACAATAAAAATCTCAGGAGGATTTTAAAGATGGAAGCATTGGGCATGGTAGAAACCAGAGGTTTGGTAGCGGCGATCGAAGCGGCAGATGCAATGGTAAAGGCAGCAAACGTTGTTCTTATCGGCAGCGAAAAGATCGGTAGCGGTTTGGTAAGCGTTATGGTCCGCGGTGACGTAGGCGCAGTGAAAGCGGCAGTCGAAGCAGGTAGCGCGGCAGCTACGGCGCTTGGCGAAGTGATCGCTACGCACGTAATTCCTCGTCCCCACGCAGACGTTGAAAAACTTCTTCCCGCTATTAAATAATTAAAAAAAAGTGTATTTGCGTCGCACTACTTTATCGGGCTTACATTTTTCCTCGCTCGTTTACGCACAGTAAACTTCCGTCGGGAAAGCCGTGCTCATCGCGTATTGCTCGCAACTCCGCTTTTTAGTGGAATGTAAACAAATTATCAGGGAACCGTATCGCCCGCATGGGCGACCGTTTGGGCGATACGGAAGTTTTTCAAACGGTTTTTCAGGTTTTTTTGCGCCGTAAAGCGGCGTAAACGAGTTTACGGAGAGAATGGATTATGGAAATTTCGAGCGCAAAAATTGCGGAAATGGTTAAAAAAGTATTGGCGGATATGGAAGGCGGCGCAGTTGCGACCGCGGCTACGAACGGCAACGAAGTTCCCGTTGGTGTATCCAATAGGCATATACATCTGACGAAAGCGGATCTTGCGACGCTGTTCGGTGAGGGGTATGAGTTGACCCCGCTCAAGGATCTGTCCCAGCCCGGTCAGTATGCGTGCAAAGAAGTGCTGACGATCGTAGGTCCTTCCCTGCGTCCCATTGAAAACGTGCGCGTTTTAGGGCCGTTGAGAAGCAAATCGCAAGTGGAAATTTCCGCGACCGATTCGTACGTGTTGAAGGTAAAGCCGCCCGTAAGAGAATCGGGCAATATTGCCGGCTCGGCGGGGATCCGCATCATTGGGCCGAAAGGGGTAGTGGATCTGAAAGAAGGTTGCATCATCGCAAACCGCCACATTCATATGTCGCCTGCGGATGGCGCGAAATTCGGTGTCAAGGACGGCGATACGGTGACGGTGGACGTGATCGGCAAGCGGCGCACGCGTTGGTATGACGTGCAGGTGCGCGTACATCCCGATTTTGTGTTGGAAATGCACGTGGATACGGACGACGCGAATGCGGTCGGTATCGGCAACGGCTGCAAAGTGCAGGTCGTGAAGGAGTAAGCTGTGTTAAGAGGGATCATCAGAGGAAACATCGTTTCCACGAGAAAACAGGAAGCTTTGATCGGTTCGAAATTCATGGAAGTAGAGATCATGAAAAATGGCGAACTGACGGGCGATTTCATCATTGCAGTGGACAGCGTAGGCGCGGGGATTGGTGAAACAGTACTCATCACGACGGGCAGTTCGGCGCGTTTGGCATTGCATAATATTCATGCGCCGTGTGATGCGGTGATTGTCGGTATCGTCGACTAAAACTGTAAAACGAAGAAACCGCTACGAAATACGTCGTTGCGCTACGTTTTCCTCACTCGTGTACTTTTGTACATCTCCTTTCGGAAAGCCTCGCGCGCCTTGTCTTTCTTGCGTCTTGCTTGGTTTTACTTCGCACGGGTTAAGTGATCGGAGAACTCATGACATGATCCAACGAAACGTTGGTCTTCACGGCGAAACCGCTTCAATACAAACTTGGAACTTTAAAGAGGTCTTAAAAACATGAACGTAAAAGAACTAATGAAGGAGGCGGGCATCGTAGGCTCGGGCGGGGCGGGGTTCCCCTCGTACGCAAAGCTTGCGGAGGGCGCTGATACCCTCTTGATCAACGGCGCGGAATGCGAACCGTTGCTCTATACCGATTATATCCTTCTCCAAAAAGAAATGCCGATGGTTTTGGCTGGCATCAAGGCGGTGATCGAATACGCAAATATTCCCCGTGCGTTTCTTTGCGTCAAGGAACATACGGCGAAACGTTTGAAATTGGCGGATGGTACCCGTCTTGCCGACAAAATCGTTTTAAAAACGCTACCCGACGTCTATCCTATGGGTGATGAGATCAGTCTCATCTATCAGGCGACGGGGCGGGTGGTACGGCCGGGAAATTTACCCATTACCGCAGGTGTCATCGTGTTCAACGTCGAAACGTTGTACAACGTAGCCGCAAAGGTGAAATTTTCCGCAAACGTAACGATGAAATGGTTGACGATCGCAGGAAACGTTGCGGAGCCTATCGTGGTCCGCGTGCCTGTCGGTACGTCTGTATCAGACCTTTTCCATAAATATTCGATAACAATCCCCGAGGACCACACCGTGATAGACGGCGGACCTTCGATGGGTAAAGTAATAGATCCCGAAACGGCGGTGATCACCAAGACGACCAAAAGTCTTTTGATTCTGCCCGATCATTCCCCTGCGATCGAGAGCAAATTCCTCGACGGCGCAAAATCGATCGCTCGCGCGGAAACGGCGTGTTGCCAATGTACTCGCTGTACGGATATGTGTCCGAGAGCGCTTTTGGGCTATCCGCTCGAACCGCATAAGATGGTGCGTACGGCGAAATCCGCGGCGTCGGTAATGCCCGAAATAGTACTTTCTGCGACGCTTTGTTGCGGGTGCGGCTTGTGCGAGACGTTGGCTTGCTGTCAGGGCATCTCGCCCAGAGCGGTCATCAACGAATACAAAGCGTTGCTTGCGAAAAACAAGATGCGCTACGTGGGTAAACAGGACGTGCAACCTGCGCCCGAGCGAGAATACCGTATGGTCCCGTCCGAAAAATGGGCGAGCGTGCTCGGTGTGCAGAAATTCGACCGCTTGCCGAAATATATCGGCGAGGAAACAAATTTTTCGCGTGTAGAGATCTATCTCCGTCAGCACATCGGCGCGCCGAGTGTGGCCTGCGTTGCGGATGGCGATAGGGTAGAACGGGGCGACAAGATCGCAGAAAGCGCAGACGGGCTTTCTCTTCCGCAGTACGCGAGCATTTCCGGCCGCGTAACGCTGGACGAGGGCGTGAAGATCATAATAGACAAGGTAAATTACAATGTATAAATCGATCGGTGTAATAGAATTAAAGAGCATTCCCAAAGGCGTGGAGGCTACGGACGCGGCGCTGAAGAGCGCTGGCGTGGACATGGTTTCGGCACATCCTTCCTGCCCCGGGAAATATGAGATCATTTTGACGGGTTCGATCTCCAACGTCACCGCGGCGGTCAATCACGTTTTGTCGAAATTCGACGGTTACGTTATCGATTCGTCGATCATGGGTCGTATTGACGAGCAGGTGATCACGGCGTTGTTCGGTACGCAGACGGGTGAAAAGAAAGGCTCGTTGGGGGTATTGGAAACGTTTTCGGCGGCGACGACGATCAAGGCGGCGGACGTTGCGGTAAAGACGGCGCGTGTGGCGATCTACGATTTGCGCGTATCTCGCGGCATGGGCGGCAAGGGCGTGTTCATGATCACGGGCGAAGTCGGCGACGTCACGGCGGCAATCGAGGCGGGCGCGGATTACGCGAAAAGATCGGGGCAGTTGTCCTCCTATTCGGTCATCGCGGCACCACACGAAGGCTTGTGGGAGCAGATATAAAAGAGTGAGTAACCGACGTAACGTCGGTGTGAGTAGCGGTGCTTTCGTAAACAGGCAACGGGGTTGCTGTGAATTGCAATGCAAGCGTTGCATTATGGCTGAATTTTATATAAGGTAAATTATGGAAAACATCAAATTCGTTATAGAAAAAAGCGCAAGAATAGACAAACTCATAGACGATCTTTACGCAAAAATGCCGGAGATAGAATCGGCGCGTGGCGTATTGGTGACGGAAAGCTACAAAGCTACGGAAGAGCTACCTATTATTCGTCGCAGAAGCGCGGCGTTTGCACATATCCTTGAAAATCTGCCCATCGTCATCCGCAACGGCGAACTCATCGTCGGCAGCGCGACCAAAGCGCCTCGCGGTTGTCAGGTATTCCCCGAATATTCGTACGAATGGTTGGAAGCGGAATTCGATACCGTCGAAACGCGCGCGGCAGATCCTTTTTACATTAGCGAGCAGACGAAGGCGGAGCTTCGCGCTGCATATCCCTATTGGAAGGGCAAGACGTGCAGCGACCTTGCGAAAGCGAACATGGCACCCGAAGCATACGAAGCTTTCGTCACGCACGGCATTTATACGCCGGGAAATTATTTCTATAATGGTATCGGTCACGTTTGCGTCGATTATCCTAAGGTACTGAAGATCGGATATCGCGGCATCATCGCGGAAGCACAGGCGGCGCTCGATAAGCTGGACGTTGCCGATCCCGAATACGTACAAAGGACGAATTTCCTCTCCGCGGTCATTGAAAGCTGCGAAGCGGTCATTCTTTACGCGCGCAGATATTCGGCGCTCGCCAAAGAAATGGCGAAGAAGGAGACCGATCCCGACCGCAAAGCGGAGCTGGAAAAGATCTCTGCCAATTGCGCGCGCGTGCCCGAAGGTCCTGCGACCGATTTTCATCAGGCTTGTCAGTCTTTTTGGTTCATACAGCTTTTGTTGCAGATCGAATCGAGCGGACATTCTATTTCTCCCGGTCGTTTCGATCACTATATGTATACTTATTATAAAAAGGATATCGACCCGGGTAAGCTTACGATCGAGCAGGCGCAGGAGCTTATCGACTGTATTTGGGTAAAACTCAACGATATCAACAAGGTGCGCGACGCGGCGTCAGCGGAAGGGTTTGCGGGCTACGGTATGTTCCAGAACCTGATCGTCGGCGGTCAGGATATCCACGGCATGGACGCGACGAACGACCTGTCGTATATGTGTCTGGAAGCGTCAATGCACGTGCCTCTTCCCCAGCCTTCTATTTCCATTCGCGTTTGGAACGGCACGCCCGATTCCTTGATGATGAAAGCGGCGGCGCTCACCCGTCTGGGCACGGGCTTGCCCGCGTATTATAACGACGAGATTATGATCCCCTCGATTATGGCGAGAGGTTTAAGCTTGGAGGACGCGCGAGATTATTGTATTATTGGTTGCGTCGAACCGCAGAAAGCGGGCAAGACGGACGGCTGGCACGACGCGGCGTTCTTTAATATGTGCCGCCCCTTAGAGCTGGTGTTCTCGCGCGGCGTGGATAAAGGCGTGCGGATCGGTCCCGACACGGGAGACGTCACGCAGATGCAGACGTTTGAAGAAGTCTACGAAGCGTATAAAACGCAACAGAGCTATTTTATCAAGCTGCTCGTCAATGCCAACAACGCCATCGACACGGCGCACGCGACCCGTTGCCCGTTACCCTTCCAGTCCTGTATGGTAGAGGATTGTATAGGTCGCGGAAAGTCCTTGCAGGAAGGGGGCGCGATCTATAATTTTACGGGTCCGCAGGGCTTCGGTATCGCGAACAATACCGATGGTCTGCTTGCGATCAAGCAGTTGGTTTTCGAAGAAAGAAAGGTGACGATGACGGAGCTGCGCGACGCGTTGCAGGCGAACTTCGGTTACGGCATACAAGGCAAGGCGGCGGAACGGATCACGAATGACATTGCGTGCCAGCTTTCCGCGCAAGGCGTAGAGATTACCGAAGGCGTTATCCGTACCATTTACGAGGAAGTGACGACGGCGACGGGAATGGATCCCAAGAAGAAGGCGAGATATAACGAGATCAAACGCTTGATCGAGGACACCTGTCCCAAATACGGTAACGACATCTACGAAGTGGATATGTTTGCGCGCGATGTGGCGAATACGTATACGAAGGAAGTGGAGAAGTATAAAAATCCTCGCGGCGGTATATTCCAGGCGGGCTTATATCCCGTATCCGCGAACGTACCTCTCGGTGGACAGACGGGCGCGACCCCGGACGGAAGATTGGCGTATACGCCGCTTGCGGATGGCATTGGTCCTGCGTCGGGCAGAGACGTGAAAGGTCCTACGGCGACGGCGAACTCGGTAGCGAAGCTGGAACAGGGCGTGGCGTCCAACGGCACGTTACTCAACCAAAAATTCCATCCCTCCGCGTTGGCGGGTATGGCGGGTCTGTCGAAATTCGTTGCGCTTATCCGTTCGTATTTCGATCAGAAGGGTATGCACGTACAGTTTAACGTCGTCACGAAGGAGACCCTTCTCGACGCGCAGAAGAACCCCGAAAAATACAAGACGCTCGTTGTCCGCGTAGCCGGTTACAGCGCGCTGTTCACGACGCTTTCGAGATCGTTGCAGGATGATATTATCAACAGAACCGAACAAGGATTCTAAGTGTAAAACAACGTATCTGCGTCGCACTGCTTTGTCGGGCTTGCGCTTTTCTCACTCGTGTACCTAAGTACATCTCCTTTCGAAAATGCTCGCCCTTCGCGCATTGCTCGCATCTCCGCCGTTTTACTTCGCGTGGGTTTGGGTGACAGAAAGCCTAACGACAAGATCCAACGGAACGTTGGCGTTTTACTTCGCGTGGTTGGGTACAGAAAATACAACAACTTGATGCAACGGAACATTGCCGGAACGTTGCCAATTCACTTTTGAAAAAACAAGGATTATCATGGATCATTACGACACGACAGGCAGAATATTCAATATACAACGGTTCTCGATACACGACGGGCCGGGAATACGCAGCATTGTATTTTTCAAGGGCTGTTTTATGCGCTGCGCGTGGTGTTGTAATCCCGAATCGCAAAAATACGAGATCCAGACCATGCACGAAGGTGGCAAAGAAAAGATCGTCGGTCGCGACGTGACGGTAAAAGAGATCTTACCCGAACTGCTTGCGGATATGCCCTATTACCGCAGAAGCGGCGGCGGTGTTACGCTGTCGGGCGGGGAGATCCTCTATCAACCCGATTTCGCGCGCGATCTGCTTCGCGTCTGCAAGGAAAACGGTCTGCATACCGCGGTCGAATCCACGGCGAACGCGCCCGTGGAAAGCCTTGTGAAAGTATTGCCCTATCTCGATCTGTTCCTCATGGATATCAAGCACATGGATTCGGCAAAGCATAAAGAATACACTTGCGCGCCCAACGAGCTCATTCTCGAAAATGCGCGCAGGATCGCGGAAAGCGACGTGGAACTTATTATCCGCACCCCCGTGATCCCGACCTTCAACGATACAGCGGCGGAGATCCGCGCCATTGCGAAATTTGCGGCAAGCCTGCCGGACGTAAAGGAACATCATTTGTTGCCTTATCACCGTTTGGGGCAGGACAAATACGCGGGGTTGGAACGTAACTATTCGCTCAAAGATATAGAACCGCCGACAAAAGAAAGAATGGAATATCTTCTTTCCGTAGCGGAAGAGAGCGGACTGAAGTGCCAGATCGGCGGTTAAGGAACAAACAGGAGAGTAACATATATGGAACTGAAAGACAAAATGACGATCATACAGGAATTCGTTCCCGGTAAACAGATCACCCTTTGCCATATCATCGCAAATCCCGGGGAAACGTTATATGTCAAGCTTGGATTGGACCCGCAAGTAGATTACACCCGTAGCGCGATTGGCGTATTGACGGTGATCCCCTACGAAAGCGCGGTGATCGCGGCGGATATCGCGATGAAGTCGTCCGGCGCGGAGATCGGTTTTGTGGACAGATTTACGGGCACGCTCATTATTACAGGCAGCGTTTCGTCCGTGGAATCCGCGTTTACGGCGATCCGCGAGTATTTCATCAACAAGCTTGGATACGCTTGTTGCGAGTTGACGAAAACCTGATTGTGAACGATGAAAAAGATCATGTTATTCGGCAGGGTTGCGGCGGGAAAAACCACGCTTACACAGGCCTTGCGCGGTGAAGAAATCAAATATTATAAAACGCAGTACGTCAACTATCTCGACACGGTGATAGACACGCCCGGAGAATATACCGAGCGCCGTGAAACGGGCGGCGCGCTCGCCTTATACGCGTACGAAGCGGACGTGGTGGGACTGGTGCTTTCCGCCAACGAGCCGTATTCTATTTTTTCACCTTGTTTGACGAGTATGGTAAACCGCGAAGCGATCGGTATCGTTACGGGTATTGACAAGCCCGACGCAAATGTGGAGCGGGTAACGCGTTGGCTGCAGTTGGCGGGTTGTAAAAAAGTGTTTCCCGTCAGTTCGATCACGGGCGAGGGGATCAAGGAATTGGCGGCGTTTTTAAACGACGATAAGGACTTGAAACGTGCGCGCGCGAAACGCGAAGCGGAGAAGAAAAAGCTGGAAAGACAAAAAACGGAAACAACGAGCAGAACAGTAGACGCATGGTTGTTATAGGAAAGGAGAGAAGATATGAGCAAAACAATCGTGATCGCATTCGCAAACAACAAGGGGGGCAGCGGCAAAACGACGTCCTGCTCTAACATTGGTTGCGCGATGGCGTTGCAGGGCAAAAAAGTGCTGATGATCGACGGCGATATGCAGCTGAATTTGACCATTTCCTATTTCGACGAGGACACAGCGCTCGAATATGCGAAAAACGGTAAAAACATACACGCGGCGATCAAGGAAGAAAAAGATTTGTCCGATTATATTGTGGAAACGGGCATCGAGGGGCTGGATATCGTACCTTCTACCTCGTTGATGAGCTCGATCGAATTCGATCTTTTCGGCAAATGGCAACGGGAATTCGTGTTGAAAAAATGTCTCGAGCCCGTCCGCGCGCGGGGATATTACGATTATATCCTGATCGACGCGCCGCCGACGCTGGGCGGTTGGGTCATGAACGTGATGTGCGCGTCCGATTACGTGGTGATCCCTGTGGAGGCGAGCCCTTGGGGCTTGTTCGGGTTAGCGAATATGTTCGAATTTTGCAATCAGGCAAAGCAGATCGCGCCAAAGCTTGAAATTTTGGGCATCGCGATCACGAAAGCGGACGAGCGAAAGAAATATTTCAAACAGACGATGGAGACGTTGCAGGCAACGGAAGGGGTGCGGTTGTTCGAAAACCATATCCGCGTAGATAGCGCGGTGGAATGGGCGCAGGACAGCAGCAAGCCCGTCGTGGCGTTTAAAAAGACGAGCCGCAGTGCCGTCGAATATACACAACTTACAAAGGAGATAATGAAGTATGCCAATCGGTAAAAACGCGATCAAAAGAGTGGAAAACAACGGTTATTCGAACGTAAAGACGGCGGCGCCGGACATGGAAAACAGCGTCGTTATCCCCGCGCTGTCGGAAGAAGTGATGGAAAAGCTGGTGAAGCCCGTTGAGGAAAAGACGGCGAAAAAACGCGGCAGAAAGCCTGCGGTAAAGTCCGAACCTGTGAAGGCAGAGCCTGTAAAGAAGCACACGACGAAGAAAGTGTCTACGAAGAAAACGGTGCAAAAACAGGCGATCGAGGAAAAAACTGCGGTCGAGCGCGTCGAACTCGGCACGGATATGCCCTATTACTTGCTTTAATATAGAGCCGTAAGGAAAAAGCCTTGACAAAAGCCGCAAATAAGTATAAAATAGAAGGGTAGAGAACGAGCGTATCGGCGAAAAATACCGTTGGTGGAGCATTCGGACGAAAAAACTCTGCTTTCGGCAACGAAGAACTCGTCAGCGATAAAAAATCTTCGAAAAGGAAGGAAACTAAAATGAAAGAGAAAGCTTTGGAACAAAAGGCAGAAGAAAAGAAATATCTTGTCAACTGCATGAATTGTGGCGCGGCGCTTCGCGTGAAGGGTAAAGCGGATGATTACGTTTACGTATGTCCCGCTTGCAACAACAGATTCCGCGTTCGTATAGGCAAAGAAGTCAAAGACGAAACGTCGGTTTCGGAAGAGAAATGATCTTATGATTCAAAGAACGGAATACGCGGTCGTTTTTTTTCGTGTCCCGTTATTATTTTTATAATTGTTTTAAGTAAAAAAATGTAAAAAACAGCAAAAAAAGCCTCTGTTGCGATATGATATGCAACAGAGGTTGTTCTTTAACGTTTTTGGGGCGAAGCGCCGAAAAAAGTTGGTCTTACAGCAGACTTGCCGCGTCCTTGTCGCAAATGATGGTGACAAAGGGGTGGAGCTGCAAAACGGATGCGGGAAGCTCGGTCGTGATCTCGCCTTTGACCATGCCTTTTACCGCCGCAGCCTTGTTCTTGCCTGAAACGACCATAAGGATGGATTTTGCCTGCATAATGTTTTTGATCCCCATCGACAGTGCCTGACGGGGCACTTCATCGATCGAATTAAACAGACGGGAGTTGTCTTTGATGGTGTTTTCGGTGAGATCGACAAGGTGCGTCAGCGAATCGAGGGGGGTGCCGGGTTCGTTGAAACCGATGTGACCGTTCGAGCCCAAGCCCAACACCTGCACGTCGGGTTTCATCGTTTCGAGGAGCGCGTTATAGCGGTCGCATTCCTTTTGCGCGTCGGGGGCGCTACCGCAGGGCAGGTTGGTGTTTTTCAAGTCGATATCGATATGATCGAAGAGGTTGGTACGCATAAAGTAGGCATAGCTCTGATCATGGTCTGCGTTAAGGCCGACATACTCGTCGAGGTTGACAGTGGAAACGTTTTTATAAGACGTACCGTTTTCCTTGCAGTCCTTTGCCATAGCTTGATACATACCGATGGGGCTGGAGCCTGTCGCAAGCCCCAAAATCGCATTGGGATTGTTTTTTACGATATCGATCATGATTTCAGCCGCTTTTTTGCTCATTTCATCATAATTTTCGGTGATGATAACTTTCATTTTTATGTACCTCGATATTTTTTTTGATATAACTTTATTATAATCCATTCGGCGGGCAAGGTCAAGCGTTTGGAAAAACTTTTTCCGATTTGTGAAATTTTTTGGAAAAACATCGTAGGAATATAATAAGCTGGGGAGATCGGGTCGAAGCTTGTTTGTAAGAAAAGCGAGGGCCTTCCGTAGGCTTTTGACAATAATTATTTCCAGCTTATTAGTTATTATATAGAGGAAAGAAAGGGAATGGGTTTAGGCAATTATCATAATATACCAAAAAACAGACGTCCAAAGGACGTCCGTTTTTTGGCGCAGAAGACGAGATTTGAACTCGTGCCACCGATAAAGATGCTACTCCCTTAGCAGGGAAGCCCCTTGAGCCACTTGGGTACTTCTGCATAGCTCAATTTACGTTTGTTTTATTCAAAGCTATATTACTATATCACATTTTTTTGCCGTTGTCAAAGCTTTTTAACGCAAAAGGCAAAAAAAAATTGAAAAATTTTCTCTGAAAAAATATTCACTTTAAACAAAAATAAAAAAATCTGATTTTTTTTTATCTGACCCTCTTGCATTGTTCGAAAAAATATGATAAAATAATCGTTAAGGAAATAAAAATCGGTTTAGTGGTTAAACTGTTGTCAGAAGAAGAGGAAATAAAATTTTTTAAAAGGAATTTACGTATTATGAATATCTGGCACGATATCTCAAGTGAGCGCATCACAAACAAAAAATTCGAGGCGTATATCGAGATCCCGAAGGGTTGTAAAGCGAAGTACGAACTCGATAAAGAAACGGGGCTTCTCAAGCTCGACCGCGTCCTGTACACGTCTACCGTGTATCCCGCAAATTACGGTTTTATCCCCAAGACGCTTGCCGACGACGGCGATCCTTTGGACGTGCTTGTTCTTTGCGGCGAGACGATCTATCCGATGACCTTGGTGTGTTGTTATCCCATCGGCGTAATTACCATGATCGACGGCGGTTCTCTCGATGAAAAGATCATCGCGATCCCCGTTCAGGATCCTACGTATAACAATTATTACGATATTCAGGAACTGCCCAAGCATCTCTTTGATGAAATGATGCATTTCTTCGAGGTCTACAAATCGCTCGAGCATAAACACACTACCGTCAAAGAAATTTGTCATCGCGATGAAGCAATGGATATCATTGCTAAATGTATCGCCGCTTATAAGGAAAAATTTGGCGAGTAAACGTTATTAAATTTGTTTTTTCGATTGATGCAATCGATTTTTTGAAATATTTTTAATTGGAAAGTAAAGCATCTATATAAAAGTATAAATTTTTTCTGAATTTTATAAAAAAAATGAGAAAATGATGTTGACAATTGAATAAAAAAGAGTTATAATAGATGCAATGAGGGAGAAGATAGAATTTTCGTTTTTTTGAGGGTTCGTTCGGATTAGGTTCTGAAAGGAAATTTTATCGCTCCGAAAAAATCGGAGAGAGGGGGGGGACTCTTGCTTCGTTGTTTTCCGTTCGATAAGGGGCGGGATACATTTCCTTTCGTTAAAAAAACCTTGGAGGTTAAAAATGAAAAAGTACAAGACTCAAAAAAGCAAGCAGTACACTTACATCAAAAAGCGTATTGCAAAGACGCGCTCCAAAGCCGGTTTCGTTGGCTTTCTGTATCTGATCGCTACGATCGTACTTGCAGCGCTGGCATGTTTCCCCGTTGTTGTGCCTACGGTTGGCGATACCACCGTTGCGCTCGGCGTGTTGGAATTCTGGAAGGTATTTACCGCGCTTGATCTTAATTCCGTGGTTGGCGTGCTTTCCTTGGCGATTGCCGTAATTTATGGGCTTATGCTCCTCGGCGTTCTTATCAATCTTATCAAAGCTGTTTCTAAGCTTGGCTGGCTCTTTAAGAAAAAAGCAAGCAGAGCTTACGGCTTTAACCGTAACGTATATGCAATGCAGGATCTCGGTAAGATCTTCTCCGGTACCTTCGCTGCTATCGTTATCTTCAATTTACTTATCTGCTTGGTAAGCTCCAGCTATACGCTTGCTCCCGTTCTTTCGGGTATTCTCGCTCCCATTAGCGTTATGGGTATTGAGATCAGCAACATCCTTGTTGTGCTTGCAGTTGGTCTTGTATTCCACCTGTGGCTTGGCTTCATGGGCGGCAAGGTTAGCCTTTTCCTTATCGAAGAAGGCGTTGGTATCGTTGAAGAAAAGAGACAGTGTGGTCGTTTCGCTTCTTTGTTCCGTAATCTTCTTCAGATCGCGGCTACATTCGCAATGGCATACTTCTTCCTTCAGTATGTTGGTACCACCGTTTATGATTACATCGTAAACTTCCTTAGCAGCGAAGCATTCGTGCTCGAGATTCCCAAACTTGCAACGGTTGCTGTTGAAGTTCTTTTGGCACTTTGCCTTATCGTTCTTGTTTACCATACGGTTAACACGACCGAATATAACCTTGACGGTGCAGAAGGCGCTGGTATGAAGAACTACACCGTATTCTCGTTCTTCGCGTTTATTCTTGCTGCTGCTGTTGTGCTCGTTGATATGTTCCTTGCTGGTCAGGCGTTTGTTCTCGAAACCTACCTCAATATCGTCATCGTTGCAGGTATTGCATTCGTAATGTTCGTTATCCAGCTCATTATGAACAAGGCTCCCGCTCTTCCCGGTGAAGAAGAGGAAGAATTTGTAAATGAAGAAGCTACTGAAGCTAACGTGGTAGAAGAAGAGCTTTCCGATGATGTAGATATCGAATGGTATCTTGACAATCATCACGTTGCACCCGCTTCTTATTATAACAAATAATATTAACGAATAAAACACTTTTACATGAACACGACGTATCTTCAGTGCATACAATATACACTGAAGATACGCGTAATATTAACAGATTCAGGAGAGGAGTATGAAAGTAACTGGCTCCAAGGCAATGCTGTTAAAACGGATTAAGTCTGCACATCGCAAGTCGAGATTCGTCGGTACGATTTATTTGCTCGCGAATATTGCGCTTGTAGTGTTGGCTTGTTTGCCTTTACTTAGTTCGGCAGAGGGCTCTCTGTCCGTGATCACGCTTGAAAGCGGTTTTGCGCTCGGTACGTTCTATCAGCCGATCGTCGATGTGATCAATGGGACCGAAACGCTTTCCGGCGGATTTTTGATCGAATTTATCCCCGCGGTTGTGTACATATTGATGCTGGTCATTTTGCTTGTCAATATGATCAGAAGCTTTTCTCAGCTTAAGATGCTGTATACGAGAAAAGCGAGCCGTACACTCGGCTACAACCGCAACATGTTCGCGATGGACGAACTCGGCAAGCTTTTTGCTTCTTCTTTCGCAACGATCGTTATCCTTAATTTTGAAAACGCAATGCTGTTTACGGGTGGCGAAGTGACATTGTATGGCTGGATCGGCCTTGCATTCTGTCTTTTCGTACACTTCTTCTGTGGCGTGATTGGCGGCAAGGTATCTCTGTTCGAGGTGCTTAATGCGGACGAAAATGCGGCTAGAAGCTATCACCTCGATTGCGGTCAGTTCTTCAATGGTGTTGTGAAAATTTCCGACGTTGCGGGACCTGCAAAGGTAAAAGAACTTAAGCGTATTCCCGCGATGGGCGTTTACTTCTTCCGCAATTTGTTCCAGATTGTTGCAACAGGTGCTATGATTTGGGCATTTGCGAAGGTAAATATTCTCAACTATGCATTGGAAGATTTGCTTGGCGTGGGTTGGCCCGAAAACCTTGGTACTTCGATTGTTCCTATGGCGCTTGAAGTTGGATTGCTTCTTTGCTTGTTTATTCTTATCAAGCATGCGACGGCACAGACGGAATTCAATCGTTTGGGTATGGATGGCAGAGGTATGAGAAACTTTAAAGTGTTCTCTCTCTTCTATTTCTTTATAGCAGTCGGGTTTACCGTGTTCCTGTTCTTGAACGATCCTCAGTTGAATTATATGGCAACCTTGCCTATGGTAGGCGTTTCGTTGGTTGCATTCTGGTTGGATGTTATTATTCATTCCAGAGCGGATAATACAGAGAAAGTGAAGAAGTCCAAGAAAAGATACGGCGTATTCTTCAACGACATGGAAGACGCTACGTATGACGACGTGGCGAAGAGAGAAGAATTGTCTCTTTAAAAAGAATAGGGTCGTGGGCGTGTTTACCGAAAGACAAAGCTCTGGGAATGGCTGTTTTATTGAAAACACTTAAACGCGCCCGAACCTTACTCGTTTCTATCAAATGATAGAAGCGGGAAAATGAATTGAGAAAAAAACGGCGAAGGAAAGTTTACGGAAGAAAACAGACTGACGTCGAATGCAACCCTGTATCGTAGGGGAATCGGATTTTGCTCGGGATCTGAGGAAGGTAATAAGTTGCGAAAATAAGAGCAAAAACGTAAGCTTAAGGAGATTTACGATGAAAGCGTTTGAAACAAATGCGAACGAATCGAGAAAGAGAATCAGAAAAGTTCATCGGAGAGCAAGATGGGCTGGGTTTTTCTATTTGTTAGGTTCGTTGGCCCTTGCTGTTCTGGCATTTCTGCCGAATATTGAGATCGAGTTCGCCGGACAGAAAGCTTTGTCTGTGATGACGTTTTATGCTGGGATAACGAATGTGTTTGACGGTGGTTTTACCGGTGCCATTTGCGTTGACCTCATGATCGCAGTGCTTTATATCATTGTTTTGTTGTTTGTTGTTATCAACTTCTTGAGAAGCATTGCAAAGTTTAGACAGGTTTGGAAGAACAACTCTAGAAATATCAATATGTGCAACAAGAATATGGCTGCCATGGAGAAGATGGGTTCCGTTTATTCTTGGTCGTTGTCGACGACGGCTGTCTGCTATTTCTTGATTTATACTTTGGGTCAAAAGCCCACCCTGGTAATGCCCTGGTTCTACATAACGTTGGCTGTTGGCCTTTTGATCCATTTCCTCGGCGGTGTTATCGGCGGTTCGA
>JBGVRF010000003.1:0-6036 GCA_045128175.1 Candidatus Scatosoma sp. | reverse complement strand
GAAGAGCTGATCGATCCTAACTGGTTCTCACAGTCCTTCTCTAACGATAAGAGAACAACGTACGGTAAGATCGGTATTCAGTGGTATCCCGGCTCGATCACATCCTCGACGGATATTGACGCAAACGCAGGTAGAGCAGATGCGGAAAAGATGGATACGACAGATTGGTGGGAAACTTACCCCTTGCCTATAGCAGACGGCGCGACCAACGAATTTGCTGGCTATATGGCAGGCGAAGGTCTTGCGGGTAACATCATCACTGTTTCCAAGCAGACGGCAATGAATAAAGGCATGATGGAAAAGATCTGCGCGTTCATTGACGATTGTTATGCGTATTATGACGAAGCGAGCGATACGTATATGAGAGGTAAAGCGTATGACGCGTTGCGTTGGGGTGTTGGTGTTGATTCGGGGATGAAATATTTGGATATCGAAAATTCCAATTTGATCTATTGTAACACGGACGGCGATGGCAATACCTACAGAGGTAAAAACAGTGGCGCTTGGGACTGGGGCGCATGGATATCTTCCTCGTATGACGGTGTTGTACAGGGTATGACGGAGGAGATCACGGACATCACGCTGAAGGTTGCAGAACACGATCTTAAAACGGCTACGTACAACACCACGCCGCAGATCGGTGAATATCTCATCCTCGATTCTTCGATTATTACCGATATGGTACTCGATATGGCAAGTTTTGCATACAAGTATGCTACGCGTAGCACTGATAAGACGGTCAGCCAGTATTGCGCAGATTGGAAAACCTCGCTTAAAGGCGATCAGCTGTTGCAGGAAGCGGAAACGCAATTTAAAGCTCTCGGGCTTATGAAATAAAAAAATTAAGGAGAGGAAAAAATGAAAAACTCAAAGAAAATCCTTACAACGACACTCGCTGCGGCGTTTGCGCTGTCTTTGGCCGGCGCGGTGGCATCGGTAACACCCGTAAAGTCGGGCGCAGAGGAAGCGCAGGCTTACGATAAAGTGTTTGATTTTACGACGGCAAGCAGTTTTGACGACGTCAGCATGTTTTCCGTAGGTATCGATCCTTCGAAAGAAAACGCAGACCTTGGGTACACCTCCGACGGCTGGGTAACCTATGAAAAGGCGATGAACGAAATGTTCACATTCGAAAGCGGCTTGAAGGTTGATACGGCGAAATATTCCGGTGACGAAGTTTCCGAAAACAGAATTTACGTCAGATATAACGCCGAACAAATGAAATATTTCAAGGCGGAGCTTACCTATTCGTACGATGATACGGCAAGAAACGGTTGGGCTGGGTTGACCCTCGGTTGCACCGATTATACTAGACAAGTACGTTGGGGGGATAATCCTTCCGGTATCGAGTTTTTTATACAGAAGGAAGGCAAGGGTACGTATGCAGGCTCGAAGATCAGCAACAGCGATTATAAGGAAGGCGCTACGCCCTCCAATTGGGCTGTCAATGGCGAGCATACCTTGACGATCATCGCAAACGAATCAGGTATCAGCTTTACTGCAGACGGTACAGAAGTGATCAGTCTCAGCAAAGCGACGTTGGATGCGGCAAGTTATTCGCTGGGCAACGGTTACGTCGGCTTTATGTTCACAAACGCACAGTTTACCGCAAAGACCTTTAAGGTGACCAATCTCGCATCGGGCGGCGACAGCAGTGAAACTCCGGACAGCGACGTTACGCTTGAGTCGCAGACATATGTGGAAAATTACGATTTCACAACCGCGACGGATTTTGACGCAGTCAGCATGTTCTCTGCGGGTATTGACCCCGCAACGAACAGCACCGAGCTGGGTTATACCTCCGACGGCTGGGTGACCTATGAAAAAGCGATGAACGAAATGTTCACGCTTGATAACGGTTTGAAAGTGAATGCGTCCCTCTATTCCGGTTCGGACGTATCCGAAAATAACATTTACGTAAGATATAACAAAAAGCAGCTGCAATATTTCAAGGCAGAGCTTACGTATACCTATGACGATACGGAACGTGACGGTTGGGCAGGCTTCATCTTCGGATACAACAACCCTATGAGAAAGGCGCGTTGGGGCGACAGCCCTTACGGTGTTGAGTTGTTTGTACAGAGAGCAGGTAAAGGTACCTATTCCAGCTCGAAACTCAACAACTCCAACTATACCGAAGGCAATATTCCCAACGGTTGGACGGCAAACGCGCAGCATACGCTTACCGTGATCGCGAAAGAATCGGGCGTCGTTCTGTATGCAGACGGCGTAGAGGTTATCTCTATCAGTCAGGCGAAAATGCAGGAAACGGGCTACGTGCTTAATCCCGGCAACATCGGTTTCATGTTTACAAATGCGCAGTTTACTGCAAAATCGTTTAAATTGTCCCCTTTGAATGCAGCAGGCGAAGAATATGTGGCGGTGGAAAGCGTTTCCGTAAGCGCTCCCTCCGAAGTCGGACAGTTTGAAGCGTTGGAATTGTCTGCAACCGTATTGCCCGAAAACGCAACGCTCAAGACGGTGAAATACGAGCTTCCCGCTGGCGCGACGGAAAGCAACGGTAAGATCTATTTCGCAAAACCCGGTCAGTATACCATTAAAGCGTTGGCTGTGGACAACGAAGCGATTGCCGACGAATTTACCGTAACGGTAACGGAAAACAGCAAATACGTTGCGTATGCAACGACTGCTGAAAAGGCTGGCGAAAACTTTGAAAACTATTACGTAACGACGGGTGGCAGCAAGGACGGCGCTCCGGACGTAGTGGAAAATTATTGGAACTTTAACGAAGACGGTTCGATGACTCTCAAGGAAAAGAAGAAGAATGCGGTTGACGCAGGTTACGTTCTTCTCTATCTCAAGGACGTTGTAAACGGACTTGCTGTAAACACCAATTCGTTTGAGATCAACTATATGGTAAAAACTTCTTCCGATACGCCCAACGGCTGGCATGGCGTAGGCTTTGCTATTGGAGACAGATCGACTGTTCCCAATCAGGATGGCGTTTCCGCATTCATTCAGGAAGAAGCGTTGAAGGCAACTCTTTGGGGCTCTGGCAAAGGCGGCGTTGGCGGTCCTAACGAAGTGGATTCTTTGTACACGAGAGAACAGTGGAACCTCATTCGAGTCCGTGTATACGGCGCGGGTACGCAAAAGATCGAGATGTACGTCAACGATATGACGGTGCCCATCGTTTCAACGACGGCTGCCTCTCTTCCGGCTACGGATATCGCGCTGTTCACGACAACGACGATCACGATCGGTAACGTGTACTTCACACATCTCGACGCGCAGGGCAATCCCATTCAGATGGTTTATCCCGAAAGTATTCGTTTCGCTGATGCAGACAAGACGACTGCAACGGTTGGCGATAGACTTCAGCTCGTTCCGCAGATCCTTCCCGTTGAGGTAACGGACAACAGCGTTCTGTATACCAGCTCCAATGCGTTGGTGGCAACGGTGAACGCAGAAGGTTTGGTAACCTTCCTCAACGCAGGTACGACGACGATCACGGCGAAATGTAAAGCAAACCCTGCGATCAGTACGGAAGTTACCTTCACTGTCAACGAAAAAGAAGTACTTCCCACGTCTATTTCCTTCGATGCGGAGCCCACTACGGCAGAGGTCGGCGGTAAATATACCCTTTTCGTGACGGTTGGGCCTGAAAACGTGACTAACTATAACGTTATCTTCAGTAGCAGCAACGAGAACGTTGCAACGGTCGACGAAAACGGTAGATTGAACTATGTCGGCGCAGGCGAAACGACGATCACCGTCGTTTGTGAAGCAGACGAAAATGTAAAAGCAAGCTTCACGCTTGTCGTCACAGGAGGCGAATCGTCCAGCGATACGACGTCTGGAGATACGCAGTCCGGCGGTTGCGGTGGCGTTGTAAGCGGTATTGCAGTTATTTCTACGCTTGCGGCGGTAGCGTTTGCATTGACCAAGAAAAAAGAGAACTAAGTTCAGGGTGAGAGACGCGTGGTTCTTCCCCCGTACATCGGGGGAAGGCGACGCGGATAAGGAGAAAACATGAAAATAAAAAGCTTAATCGTTTGTTTGATGGCGTCGATTACGATGTTTTCAACAGTAACCGGTTGTAATCAGCC
This sequence comes from Candidatus Scatosoma sp., assembly GCA_045128175.1. Taxonomy (GTDB): domain Bacteria; phylum Bacillota; class Clostridia; order Christensenellales; family Borkfalkiaceae; genus Scatosoma. The sequence goes on along the minus strand of JBGVRF010000003.1, from coordinate 1,966 downwards.
GGGAGAAACTCAAAAACAACAGATCCAAGTGGATAACACAGTCGAGACGGAAAGCTATGCTATGGAAGCGATCAAATATCAAGAATCTCTTTATGAGAAAAAAATCGACGATACGTACATAACCGTAAACGTTCCCACGAGAGAGGATATCAAGACGGGCGAAACGATCGGCGTCTCCACGAAGATCAAGGCGACGAAGATATGGAAATCTGAACCGGGCGATATCGTAGCGGGCGCGGTGTACTATGTTGTTGATTGGGGCGACGGTACGTGGAGCTATAACGGTCCCGGCGTTCAGAATAACGAACTGAAATCCACAGTATCCAATTATCATTCGTATAAAAAAGCAGGCACGTATTACGTTTCCGCTGCGGCATTCTGTATGCAGACAAACGAAATGATCGGTTGGTCGGAAGGTAAAAAAATCGTCATTTCCGGTGAGGATATTGAATACGACGGCATGATCACAGACGTAAAACCCATTTCTTCGCAGACGTATTCCGATGCGTACGGCGCAGAAAACATTACGGACAACAGTTCAAATACGTATTTCAAGAGTAAGATCGCAGACGATCCGTATGAAGAGCAGTACGTAGGCTATCTCTTCGGCGACAACTATACGTTGGATACGTTGGAGGTACAGATTCCCACGGATGCGGATATTTTCCCTTCCAACATTGCTGTAGAATACACCAGTGACTACGGCGCAACGTGGCAATCGTTGCCCAAATATTACTATCTCTACGATTATGCGCAGGGTATCTTCAATCCCGTTATGCGTTTCCCCAACCCCATGGGGGCGACGCTGGTGTTACAGCTTGATGGGATCGTTGCAAACGGTATCCGTATTACGTCAAAGCTTACCTCGATCGATCTTGAGCAGCTTTTGAAGGAAAAATATTTCTCTGTATCCGAAATGCGTGTATATGGCAACAAACGCACGTTGTTCTACACTTCACTCGGCAATACGTTCGACGCGGATATCAACAATATGTGGACGATCTACGGTACGGCGAAAACGGAGCCCAACATGACGGGTAATCCGCTCAGCTCATATACTAACAAAACGCCTTTCCGTACGGGACAGGCATTGATCGGCTCGACAGAATGGCTCGAATGGAACAGTCTTAAATTCATGTGGGCGGATTACGACGATGCACGCGAAGCGGCATATTCGTATCTGAAGGCGACGCGTACGGGCAGTGACGGCTGGTCGAAGGACGATGGATACGTTTGGGCTACGCCGAATGGACAATACCATCTTGACATGGGCGCGCACTATACCTATAATTCCATCTTTATTCTGGCGGCGAGAAATTATCTGTTGCAGGGCAACGGCGTTGGCGAATTTGACAAGGATGGTAATTATATCGAGTTTATGGACATGAAAAACTCAATCGGTCAAACGATGCGCACACGGTTGGAAAAGGCGATGAACTATATGCTTACGACGCTGAACGGCTCTTCGGGCGTTTTGGTTATCAACGATCCGAAAAACAACGCTCTTGCAGGCGCAGGCTCGACGGTCGCTTCCAACTATTGGGACGCTATGACCGCATTCGGTTATATTTCCTCGTATGAAAACATTTTCTTCTATGCGGCGGTAAACGCGTATGCGGAAATCCTCGAATATTACGGTGAGGATGCGACGTATTATAGAAATCTTGCCGAAACGATCAAGGTACGGTTTAACGAAAACTTCTGGGATCGTACGAAGAAGCGTTATATCACTTCTATCAACGCAAATGGCGTGAAGCTCGACTTTGGCGTAACGTACGTCAACTTTATGGCGGTTGCGCTCGGGCTTGCAGACGATCTGAAAGCGGAAGCTATCTATATGTGGCTGGACGGCGAACGCATCATCGAAGGTGATACGTCGCAGGGCGAAGATATTTACGGTAACTTCAAATACGCGGCGAGAGGCAATACGCTCGACGTTTCGAAGGTGACGGACGAAAAGGGGGCG
>JBGVRF010000002.1:0-2484 GCA_045128175.1 Candidatus Scatosoma sp. | reverse complement strand
CCTGAGTGATACAGACCGCGCGATCTTTTACAAAAGTCTGTTGTTAATCGGCGAAAATTTGCAAAATATTTGCGATAAATACGGAGAATAACCTAATATGGCAGTAAAAATCATCATTGATTCGGCTTCCGATATCAACCAAGAAGAATCGAAAGTATTGGGCGTGGTCATGGTCCCGATGGAGATCCGTTTCGGAGACGAGCAGTATCTCGACGGCGTCGACCTGACGTCGCGACAATTTTATGAAAAACTCATCGAAAGCGACGAATTACCGAAAACGAGTCAGATCAATCCTTACCGATTTGCAGAGGTGTTCGAGCGGATCACGGCAAACGGCGACGAGGCGGTCGTGATCACGATCTCGTCGAAGCTTTCGGGCACGTACGCAAGCGCAACGCAGGCGGCGGAAGCGTTTGCGGGCAAGATCTACGTGGTCGACAGCAAAAACGCCTGCATAGGCGAGCGGCTGTTGTTGCAATACGCGCAGCGGCTGGTGGGCAAGGCATGGGCGCGAAGGAGATCGCGGCGGAGCTGGAAGTCGCAAAGACGCGCATTTGTCTGATGGCGGTGCTGAATACGCTGGAATATCTGAAAAAAGGGGGCAGGATCTCGGCTGCGGTGGCGTTTGCGGGCAGTATGCTGTCGATCAAGCCCGTTGTGGCGGTCGAAGGCGGTGAAGTGAAGCTGGTCGGCAAGGCGATGGGCTCGAAAAAGGGGAATAATCTGCTCAGCTCGCTGGTGGAAAAAAAAGGCGGGATCGATTTCGATATGCCTTACGGTGTAGTTTGTTCGGGGCTGGACGACACGATGTTGAAAAAATACGTCGCGGACAGCGCACATCTTTGGGCGGAGCATACAGAAAATATCCCTTCTTACGTGATCGGCAGCACGATCGGCACGCATATCGGTCCGGGCGCAATCGGCGTGGCATTTTTTGCGCCGAAACAATAACGTAACGCACACAGTTCTGTTTGTTCTCAAACAGGAGACCTCCATAAAACGATCTCTCATTGCGGTGAGGGGTCGTTTTTTAGCTTTCAGTAACTATTAAATTCAAAATATTGTCGAAAAAACAAGAAAAAACTATTTACAAACCGCATAACCTATGATATAATAATATGCAATATAACGAAAGTGGCTCTCCCCAAAAAAGGAGCTCCTCTTTTCTGTTTCGATGAAACAGAAAAGACGTTATAAGCAAAAAATAACCGTTTATGGAGGTAAAAAAATGATAGAAAATTACGTTTTACGGCAAAAAGCGCGTAAACAACTAGGTGACGGCATTTTCAAAACGCCTTGGTTGTTGATGTTGGTGGTGTGTCTGATCTATTCGGCGATCACGAGTGTTGGCGGTGCGATTCCCACAGTAGGTTCGATCGCGGTACTTATTCTTACCGGACCTTTGAATTGGGGGCTGGCATATACGACGCTGGCTTGCGCAAGAGGCGAGAAATGGGGAGTCGAAAGCCTTTTCGAAAAATTCGGCGACAACTTCGGCAACAAGATCGCTCTGGGTATTGTGCAGGCTATCTTTATCATACTTTGGACGTTGCTTTTCATCATTCCCGGTTTCGTGAAAATGTATGCTTATTCGATGAGTTGGTATATTTATAAGGATCATCCCGAACTCGGCGCGACGGAGTGTATCACGGCAAGCCGTCAGATGATGGACGGATATAAGATGCAGCTGTTTTTGCTCGATCTCAGCTTTATCGGCTGGTATCTGCTCGGTGCGCTTTGCTTTGGCGTCGGCGTGCTGTTCGTTGTGCCCTATCATGAGGTCGCTCGCGCGAACTTCTATCAGGAGCTTTGCGCGCAACAAAATTGGACGCCTGCTCCCGCGCCCGCGGCGATCGCACCCGCGGAAGAAGTTGCGGAGACTCCCGTTGAAGAAAACGACGAAAATGCATAACAAGTAAAAAACAAAACGTCGTCTCGGACGGAAAATGTTGGGACGGCGTTTTTTGCTTGCTTTTTTATGGCGCGGTAGGGTATAATAGACAGTGAGTGGAAAGCAACATAGCTTGGCAAGGATGGAGCTTTTTTTCCTCCAAAAATGATAGAAAAGACTTGACGCAACGGAACGTTGCCGATTCAAGACCGGATGGCGGTCAATTCATTATCTAATTTCCAAAGGAGATTCGTATGTACAATCAAGAAATGTATCAACTGGGCAGCAAGCGTTCGACGATCAGAGAGATTTTCGAGTATGCGAAAAAACGCGCGGCGGAGATCGGCGCGGATAAAGTGCTCGATTTTTCCATCGGCAATCCGTCCGTCCCCGCGCCCGATGCGGTCAATGATGCGATCGTCCGCTTTGTCAACGAAACGCCGTCCGTGGCGTTGCACGGTTACACTTCGGCGCAGGGGGATAAGGGCGTACGCGACAAGATCGCGGAAAATTACCGCAAACGCTTCGGCGTGGAGCTTACGGGCGACGATCTGTATATGACCTGCGGCGCGGCGGCTTCACTTACCATCACG
>JBGVRF010000001.1:0-3140 GCA_045128175.1 Candidatus Scatosoma sp. | reverse complement strand
AACGACGAACCGAAAGAGGTTTCCGAAAAAATAAAAAACTCCGTCTCTACGGGCGTGAGTTATGCGAAAGCGCGCGCGCAAGCATGGGCAGGCTTTATCCCTTTCCATCTACTTTGTTCGCCGAATAATATTCTCGGCTTGGAATATACGAAGGCATTGCTTGCCGGCGATTCCGAGATAGAAATATTGCCGATCGAACGGATAGGTAGCGGATATAACGACGAGAAATTGAAAGAAAACTTCTCCTCCGCGTCGGCGATCCGCGCAGGAATACAAAGCGGAAACAACTTTTCGGACAATTTGCCCGCGTTTGTAAAGAAAGACCTGCCTCAACGACTTGAAAACCGTCTTGAAACCTTGGAAAAATACGCTTTGATAGAACGGTCGGCAAATGAGATCAAATGCGTATGCGATTGTACGGAAGGTCTGGAAAACGCCTTGAAAAAAACAGCGGAAACAGACCTTCCCTTGGTAAAAACGTTGACTTCCGCGAGATATACCTCTTCGCGCATACGCCGTATCGCTTTGCAAAACCTCTTAAAAATCGATGAAGCTCTGATTCGGGAAAGTCTTCAATCGTCTCTATATCTTCGCGTTTTAGCGGTTAAGAAAGAGCATAGTGACATATTGTCGGCGTTGAGTAGTTCCCCTTTCCCCTTGATCACACGCGCATACGATGAAAACGTTTTGGAGGAAACGGCAAAAAGGTGTTTTGAAATCGAAAAATTTTCGGAAAAAGTTTACGGATTGTTGTACGACGTTTCAAAAGAAAAGAGTATTTTTATATGACAAAACCGCCCGACCGGGCGGTTTCTATCATATAAAGAAAAACGATCGAAAACTCTACGAGAGCCTTCAACCGCTTTCTGGAGCTACTGGCCGGACTTGAACCGGCGACCTGCTGATTACGAATCAGCTGCTCTACCGACTGAGCCACAGTAGCATTTCTATTTGTTTTGCTCTCTCAACGACAGCTTAATTATTATACCTAATCCTTAAAAAAAATGCAAGCGTTTTAACGCAGTTTTTTAAAATTTTTTTGAGTTTTTTTGACAAAATTAATTTTATAGAGAAAAATCCTCCGACAACTCCGTAAATGCAAAGCAAAGCTCGCAAAAAAGATATCGTAGATCTTTGACAAATATCGTTCCCGCTCGGATATTTTTCAATCTCCCCTCGGCATTTTTGCAAACGTGCGAAAACTTCCCGAAGCTTTTCTTGTAATTTTCTTTTAAAAAAGTGAACTGTCTTTCCAACGTTTCCAGCACTCGATCGCTCGATTGCTGCGTGGCGCCTTTGTCCAATCTTGTAACCACTCCTTTTAAAACCTCCATACAACCGTATAATGAATGCAATGCGCCCACTACCGTTTTTGCCTGCGCCTTCTCTCGATACGTTTTAAAATACAGCGAATCAACGTCGATTTTTACCAAAGTTATTTCTTTAAACATCCCCGACGCCGCTTTAACCTTCTCGCCCTCTTCTTCGGTCAGATATGCAGATAACGCTACATAATTTTGTCCTTTATAAGACAAAAGATATCCCGCACCACCGTTCAGTGTGACAGCATGCGTACTCGCCTCGATATGTGTGGAGGCGGACACCAGAAAAAAGAAGCTTTTGCGTAATTCCACCTTTTCTGCATGATACAATGTCCCGGCATATCCTATCGAACCGACCGTAAAAAGAACGGACAAGATACCGACGAGTATTTTGAACATATACTTTTTAAAGAAAAGATCCGCCGTCATACCTCATTATATGCAGCGGAAATTTCTCTTTATTACTTTTATTCAAGGTACAAAATACAGGTTTTTGCCTGTAACGATCTTTTCACGTCGATCACACGTTGATTGGAAGAACCGCGGAATTTCAAACGGATATCTTTCAATTCTTCTACATACGGTCCGTCCACTAGCACGTCAAACATAGAAATCAACTTTTTCGTGATCAATATATTTTTTTTCGTTTCCCGCAATTCGCCTGTATTTTCATCAAACACGAACCCCGTATAACACCAAATCGTTTTATTAGGATATCTTTCCCGTACTGCTTTTACAAAAGGATACAGCGCTTCTTGATTTTGAGGTTCGAGCGGTTCGCCGCCGAGCAACGAAAGCCCCGCTATGTACGGCGAATTCAATCTCTCCAGAATACTATCTCTTATTTTTTCGTCAAACGGTTCACCGTAGAAAAAATCCCACGCGACTTCGTTGAAACAATTTTTACAGCAATGGGTACAACCGGACACAAACAGCGAAATGCGCACTCCTTCGCCATTCGCAATGTCCGTCCATTTTATGGTTGCGTAATGCATTCCTATTTTCAAAGATGCAGAACTCTGTCCTTGATTTCCTGCGTTCTGCCCTGGTTCCAGTACTGCGTACCAATGTATCCGCAAGTGCGTCTTGCAACATTCATCTTTGCCTGATCACGGTTATGGCAATGCGGACATTCCCAAATAAGCTTTCCCGATTCATCGTGCGCAATTTGAATCTCCCCGTCGTAACCGCATTCCTGACAATAATCGCTCTTGGTGTTCAACTCGGCATACATGATATTTTCATAAATGAATTTCATAACCGAAAGAACCGCGGGAATATTGTCCTGCATATTGGGGACTTCCACGTAAGAAATTGCGCCTCCGGGCGAAAGCTGCTGGAATTCGCTTTCGAACTTCAGCTTTGTAAACGCATCAATCTCTTCGGATACGTGTACGTGATAGCTGTTTGTGATATAATTTTTATCCGTAACGCCCGGAATGATACCGAAACGTTTTTGCAAACATTTTGCAAATTTGTAAGTCGTGCTTTCCAAAGGCGTGCCGTACAACGAGAAATCGATATTTTCTTTCTCTTTCCATTCTTTACACTTATCGTTCATATGTTTCATGACCGCAAGCGCAAACGGTTTTGCGTCCTCATCGGTATGCGATTTGCCCGTCATATGCTTTACGCATTCGTACAAGCCCGCATATCCGAGCGAGATCGTCGAATAGCCTCCGAACAATAATTTATCGATCACCTCGCCTTTTTTCAGCCGCGCAAGCGCGCCGTATTGCCAGAGAATGGGCGCCGCGTCGGAAAGCGTACCGCGTAAACGATTGTGGCGTTGCATCAAGGCACGGTAGCAAAGCTGCA